>CAWVYV010000027.1:0-10777 GCA_963934475.1 uncultured Alphaproteobacteria bacterium
TTTTTTGCTTTTCCTATATATAAAATAGTTTTATCTATATTATACATAAAATATACCCCAGGCTCATGATTAACTGTAGGTAAATAGTCTTTTACTATTTGAGCACCTCTTGCAAAACTTGAAATTTGTTTCAAAACAATCCTTATTTTTAATGATCTATATTTATTATAATATTTTTTTTTTATAAGAGAAATTATTATTTTGTATTGACTATTTATTTTTATAAACACACTTTTATTTAAGGCAAAAATGTAGGAAAACTGGGAACAAAAAAGTATCCACCGAATCTGTGGATAAGCACGTGGATATCATACATCTTTAATGTAAAATAGGTAAGAAAATAAGGGGAGTTGTTTAGATTGCTTATTTTTTAGGCATTTGCTTGAGAATCAAGGTTATAAGCCATTTTATGTTAGTAATTTATCAAAAAAACATCAATTTTAAATGAAATTTATTAAAAAACTTATAGAATTAAACTAATTCTTTCATTTTGTTGAAAAAAAACATCTAAAACAATAATTTAGGTAAATATTTATAATTTAATATTCAATTAAATTTCTTATTTTTTTAATTTTATTTCTACTCCTACTTCAGTATTACCTGGAATAATATCTGGTTTTTTAAGTGTAACATGAACAGCTTTTGCTGTATCTAATTCCAAGCATTTTATTGCAATATCTTCAGCAACTGTTTCAGCTAGAAATTTATGATTTTTTTTAGATACTTGTTTTATTATTAATATAATTTTTTCATAAGATAAAACATTTTTAATATCATCATTATGAACATTAGCTGTTACTTCTAAAGTAACATTAATTATAACTTTTTGAGGCTTTGTTTGCTCTTTAGGATAGACCCCCAATGTAATTAGCGTTTCAAAATTACTGACTGTAATCCATCTTTGTATATTATTCATATTCTAGTCTTCCTTAAACTTATTTTTAGCTGTTTGTGCCCATCCTAAGTGTTGCCCACCATCTAGAGCTATCATTTGTCCAGTTAAGGAGGGGCTTTCAAGTATTAAATTTATAAATTGATTAATTTCTTCTAAGCTGGTGGGAACTGATAATGGCATTCTTTGGTATTGTTCTTTAAACTCTTCATTAGTTTGCATTTTGCTTTTGATAGTTGGTCCTGGCCCAATAGCGTTTACTCTGATATTTGGACTAAGAGCTAATGCTAAAGTTTGAGTTAATGTCCATAAAGCAGTTTTTGATAGAGTGTATGTCATAAAATGTGGAGTTAAGTTCCATACTCTTTGGTCTATAATATTAATAATATTTCCTTTAGAGTTTTTAGAAATATTTTTTACAAAGCTCTGGCTTAAAAATAATGGAGCTCGGATATTAGTATTAATATGTAAATCCCAACTATCAGAAGATAACGAATTAATAGAGTCATATTCAAAACTTGCAGCATTATTAATCAAACAATTAATATTTCCTAGCTGTTTTGATGCAGTGGAAATAATATTTTTTACTTGTTTTAAATCAGATAAGTCAGCCTGAACACAAACAGTTTTTATATTATATTTTTTTTCTAACTCAGTAGATAATGTATATGTCTCTTTTTCAGAGGTATTATAGTGAAGAGCAATATTCCAATTATTAGCAGCTAAGGACGCTGCAATTGATGCCCCAATTCTTTTCCCTGCGCCAGTTATTAAAACATTGTTGTTTTTTTTATTCAATTATTACGCTCTTTTCTATTAGAAGTTTAATTATTATATACCTAACTCTTTATTTTCTATCTTTTTTATTTCATCTCTAATTTCTGCTGCTCTTTCAAATTTTAATTCAGACGCAGCTTCTAGCATTTCTTTTTTAAGTTCTTTCATATATTTATTAATATTATGTTTAGAATCTTTTAATATAGAGTCTTCTTCATTACTATCTTTCTTTACATCTAATTCTATAATATTATTAATATTTTTTATAATAGATTTTGGTTCTATATTGTGTTCTTTGTTCCATATAATTTGTTTTTTTCTTCTTCTTTCAGTTTCTTTTAAGGCTGTTTTTATAGAATTTGTCATTTTATCAGCGTATAAGATAACTTTACCATTAACATTTCTTGCTGCTCTTCCAATAGTTTGAATTAAGGACCTATGAGAGCGTAAAAACCCTTCTTTATCTGCATCGCAAATTGCCACTAAAGCACATTCTGGAATATCTAGCCCTTCTCTCAACAAATTTATTCCTATTAATATATCATAATTACCTTTTCTTAAGTCTTGAATAATTTCAATTCTTTCAAGAGTATCAATATCAGAATGCATATATTGCACTTTAAGGCCGAGGTCATTCATATATTCTGTTAAATCTTCTGCCATTTTTTTTGTTAGAACTGTAATTAAGCATCTGAAGCCTTTTTTAATTGTTTCTTTACATTCACCAATTATATCATCTATTTGATTAGTGGCAGGTTTTACTGTACAAATCGGATCAATTAACCCTGTAGGCCGTATAACTTGTTCAACAAATTCTCCATAAGTTTGATTCATTTCCCAATCACTAGGAGTCGCTGAAACAAAAACAGTTTCAGGTCTCATTTTATCCCACTCTTCAAATTTAAGAGGCCTATTATCTTTGCAGCTAGGTAGTCTAAATCCAAATTCAGATAAATTGGATTTTCTACTAAAATCTCCTTTATACATGCCATTTATTTGGGGAATTGTAACGTGACTTTCATCTACAAATAATATTGTTTCATTAGGAAGGTACTCAAATAAAGTTGGGGGTGCTTTTCCTGGCAATCTTCCTGTAAGGTATCTAGAATAGTTTTCTATGCCCGAGCAAGTTCCAGATATTTCCATCATTTCTATATCAAAGTTAGTTCTTTCTTCAATTCTTTGTGCTTCAATTAATTTTCCCTCAGTCTTGAATTCTTTAATTCTTATTTCTAGGTCGTTTTTAATTTTTATGATTGCTTGATCTAAAGTTGGCTTATTAGTTATATAATGACTATTCGCATAAACCTTAATATTTTTAAGGTTATTTAATTTATGACCCGTTAATGGGTCAAACTCTGTGATTGAATCTACTTCTTCACCAAATAAGTCTATTCTCCAAGCTCTGTCTTCTAAATGTGATGGAAATACCTCAATAACATCTCCTAATACTCTAAAGTTTCCTCTGTTAAAATTATGATCGTTTCTTTTATACCGAAGTGAAACTAATGTTTTGATTAAATCAATTCTATCTATGTTGTCTTTATTACTGATGTCTAAAATCATTTTTGAATAATTTTCAACAGGCCCAATACCATATATACAGGATACACTGGCTACTATTATGACATCTTTTCTTTCAAATAATGAACGGGTTGTTGAATGCCGCATTCTATCTATTTGTTCATTAATAGAGGCATCTTTTTCAATAAATGTATTTGATCTAGCTACATATGCTTCAGGTTGATAATAATCATAATAAGAAACAAAATATTCTACTGCGTTATTAGGAAATAATGTTTTCATTTCTCCATATAATTGAGCAGCTAATGTCTTATTAGGAGCTAAAATAAGAGCTGGCCTTTGTAATTCTTCAATAGTCTTTGCCATTGTAAAGGTTTTTCCTGAACCTGTTACACCTAAGAGTACTTGATTAAACTTTTTACTTTTTAATCCCTCACATAATTTTTTTATAGCATTAGGTTGATCCCCCGCAGGCAAGTAATTAGATGATATTGATAGTTTATTTGATGCTTTCATTATTATGATATTTAATTAAATAAATTAACCCCAATTATTATTTATGGCATATTCATGTATGCGACTTAGTGCTTCATTGATATTTTCTTCAGAGTTAGCATAAGAAAACCTTATATAACCTTCTCCATATTCTCCAAAACTTGTGCCTGCTACTGTTGCTATTTTTAATTCTTCTAGTAAAAGGTTTTCCATTTCTCTAGAAGTTAATTTTGTTTTTTTAATATTGGGCATAGTATAAAATGCACCTTGTGGCATTTGTGAGCTCATTCCAGGAATTAGATTAGTTTTTTCTACTATCAGATTTCTTCTTTTTTTAAATTGATTGAGCATATTCAAAACTTGATCTTGAGGGCCATCTAGAGCTGCTATTGCAGCATACTGAGTAGCTGCATTTGTGCAGGAAACAGAATTTATGTTTAATCTAGTAGCTTTTTCAGCTAGTTGTAAAGGCCAAATCCCATAGCCTATTCTCCATCCTGTCATTGCATAGGTCTTTGACCATCCATCTAAAATAATCAGCCTATCTAGTATAGATTGGTAATTCAACATTGAATGAAATTTATTTTCATACACAATATGTGAGTATATCTCATCAGATAGAATGCATACATTAGGAAATTCTTCTAATTTTTGTACTAGCTGGTCAAGCAATTCTTTTTTTATAAGCCCTCCTGTAGGGTTTGCTGGGGAATTAATAATAATTAAACTAGTATTATTATTAATTAAAGATAATGTTTCTTCTAAATTAAAAGAAAAGTTAGTGCTTTCTAGTAATGGAATTGGAACTGGCTTTGCTCCTGAAAATTTTATAGCGCTTTCATAAATTGGAAAGCCTGGATTAGGATAAAGTATTTCTTTGCCTTTCCCTCCAAACATTAACATACAATGCCACATAGTGACTTTTCCTCCAGGCACAATTACAACTTGGTCTGGATTAATTTCAACATTATGTCTTTTGTGAATATCTGCTGCTACGGATTCTCGCAGTTCTAATATACCATTTCCAGGTGTATAGCCATGGTGACCATCTTTAAGAGCTTTTATGGCGGCTTCAACTATATGATCAGCTGTTTTAAAATCAGGTTGCCCTATTCCTAAATTAATTACTTTATGTCCTTGGCGTTCTAATTCAGCTGCTCTTGCTAATACAACAAAGGCATTTTCTGTTCCTAAATTATTCATATTTTCTGAAATCATATATTTAGTCAAAATAAATCCCTTTAATAAATTATTATGTTATTATATTTACATTTTTATTGAATTTAGACATATAAATATATTTATAAATTAAAATTTTTATTTATTAAACATCAATATAGCTGAAAGAACTGATAATGATCGATAAAGTAAATTTAATAGCAGAAAGAATGTCTTTAATAAAGCCTTCTCCAACTATGGCAGTAAGTAAACTTGCAGCAGAATTAAAAGCAGCAGGTAAGGATGTAATAGGTCTTGGTGCAGGTGAGCCAGACTTTGATACACCAGAGCATATTAAACTTGCAGCAATTAAAGCAATACAGGAAGGACAAACAAAATATACAGCTGTTGATGGAACTCCTGCTTTAAAGCAGGCAGTAGTGAATAAGTTTCAAAGAGATAATAATATTAAGTACAATCTTGATGAAATAATTGTCTCTGTAGGTGGAAAACAGGTATTATTTAATGCTTTATTATCTTCAATTAATCCTGGTGATGAAGTTATTATTCCATCTCCTTATTGGGTTTCTTATCCAGATATGGTTGCTTTAGCAGGTGGAATTCCAGTTATAGTAAATGGAACAGCGGAAAATAATTTCAAAATTATAGCAGAAGATATAAAAAACAAAATTACTACTAAAACAAAATGGGTAATTATTAACTCTCCTTCTAATCCTACAGGATCTTCTTACACAAAAGAAGAATTAAAAAGTATAGGTGAATTATTATTGAGTTACGAAAATATATTTATAATGTCAGATGATATCTATGAAAAGATTATTTATGATAATAATAAGTTTTATACAATAGCAGAAGTTGTTCCTGAATTAAAAAACAGAACTTTAACAGTTAATGGAGTGTCTAAGGCATATGCTATGACAGGCTGGAGAATTGGTTATGCAGGTGGACCAAAAGAATTAATTAAAGCAATGGCAAAATTACAATCACAATCTACATCTAACCCATCTTCTATAAGTCAAGCTGCAGCATTGGCTGCATTAGAAGGTCCAGAAGACTTTTTGAAAGAACGAAATGCAAAATTCAAAATAAGAAGAGATATGGTTGTAGAAATGCTAAATAATTGTGAAGGTATCACTTGTTTGAAACCAACCGGAGCATTTTATGTTTATCCTACTTGTTCAGGACTCATTGGAAAAAAGACAAATTCAGGGGAGGTAATTAATAACTCAATTGATTTCTCCTCTTATTTATTAGAGTCTCAAGGTGTTGCAGTTGTTCCAGGAAGTGCTTTTGGAGCTGATCCTTTTTTTAGAATTTCTTATGCAACTTCGGATTCTCTTTTAGAAGAAGCATGTAATAGAATTAAAAAAGCATGTGATCAATTAAGTTAATATTTTGTATTTTTATAAAAAATACTATGCATAATAGAATCATTAATTAATTAAAGTTATTGGCTATTATAGTGAAGCAGGAAATAGAGAAGAATATATCAATTAGCGCATGCCCTCATGATTGTCCAAGTACTTGTGCATTAGAGATTATGCATGATGATAAGAATATATATAAGGTAAAAGGGGCATCAAAAAACACTTATACTTCCGGGGTAATATGTGCAAAAGTTAGTCGTTACGCTGAAAGGACTCATCATCCGGATAGGCTTACAAAACCCTTAATGAGATCAGGAGAAAAGGGATCTAATGATTTTAAAGAAATAGAGTGGGAACAAGCCTTAGATATTGTAGCAGAAAACTTTATTTCTACTGCTCAAAAGCACGGAACAGAATCCATTTGGCCTTATTTTTATGCAGGAACTATGGGGTTGGTGCAAAGAGATGGAATAAATCGTTTAAGACACGAGATGAAATATTCTGGTCAACATTCTACAATATGTGCTACAATTACAGCTAGTGGATTTAAAGCAGGAGTTGGTGCTCTTAAAGGGCCTGACCCAAGAGAGATGGCTTTAGCTGATGTTATATTAGTCTGGGGCTGTAACCCAGCTTCTACTCAAGTAAATGTTATGAAACATATCCAAAAAGCGAGAAAAGATAGGAATGCTAAATTAATAGTAGTAGATCCTTATAAAACTAGAAGTGCAAAAGTTGCCGATTATCATTACCCAATTAAACCAGGAACAGATGGCGCCTTAGCATGCTCAATAATGCATATTTTGTTTCGTGATAATTATGCAGATAAAGAATATATGGATAAATATACTGATGATCCTAAAGGTTTAGAAAAACATGTAAAAAAATATACGCCTGAATGGGGCTCTAAAATAACAGGCCTATCTCTAAGAGAAATCGAAGAATTTGCTAAAATATTTGGAACAACAAAAAGATTATATTCAAGAATGGGGTATGGTTTTACACGTCAAAGAAACGGTGCGTCTGCAATGCATGCAGCAGTATCATTATCGGCAGTATGTGGAAAATGGCTATATGAAGGAGGAGGAGCATTTTATAATAATGCTGATATTTATAAGATAGATAAGACTTTAATAGAAGGTTTGGATTTAATAGACCCAAATATTAGGATATTAGATCAATCAAGAATAGGTAGTATTTTAACAGGAGATAGTGAAGCTTTAATGGGAGGAGGAAATGTTCAATCATTAATAATTCAAAATACTAATCCTTTAGTTGTAGCTCCTGAAAGCTTATTAGTTAGAGAAGGTTTTTCTAGAGAAGATCTTTTTGTTTGTGTTCATGAACAATTTATGACGGAAACAGCAAAATATGCTGATATAGTCTTGCCTGCCACTACTTTTGTAGAACATGATGATCTTTATATTGCTGGTGGACATCAACATATAACTTATGGCCCCAAATTAATTGAACCAATAGGGGAGGCTAGATCAAATCATACAGTTTTATTAGAGTTATCGAAAAGATTAGGAGCGGAGCATAAAGGTTTTAATATGACAGAGAGAGAAATAATAGATCATACTTTAAAATCTTCTAATCATGGGTCTTTGTTAGATTTAGAGAAAAATGGTTGGAAAGATGTCCAGCCAGATTTTAATACTTCACATTTTATTGATGGTTTTGGTCATAAGGATAAGAAATTCCATTTTAAGCCTGATTGGAGTGAAGTAGGACCTGATTATCATGATATGCCAGAGTATCCTGATTATATGAATACTACAGAAAATGTTACAAAGGAATTTCCTTTTAAATTAGTAACTGCGCCAGCTCATAACTTCTTGAACAGTTCATTTACTGAAACTAGTTCTTCTAAAAAAAGTGAAGTTAAACCTAAAGCTAAAATCCATTCTAAAGATATAAAAAGATTAGGTCTACAAGATGATGAATTAGTGGTTTTAGGTAATAATAGAGGAAAGGTAATTATTCATGTAGAAGGGTTTGATGGAATGCAAGAAGGTGTAATAATTGTTGAAGGTGTATGGCCTAATGAAGCTTTTATTGGAAATAATGGCATAAATACTTTAGTGGGTTCTGATCCTGTTCCGCCAAATGGAGGTGCAGCATTTCATGATACAGCAGTTTGGATTAAGCCTAATAACTAAAAATTTATTTAAGGAAAACATATGTTAATTAAAAAAAATAAAGAGTGGAATAATTACAAAAACATTACTCCTGAAAAAACCTTTATTAATAGAAGGTCTATATTAAAAAGCATGGGTTTTGCAGCAATATCTTCAAATATAATCATGCAAAATGCTTTTGCAGTAGAACAATCTGATCCTAGAAATGATTTATATCCAGTTGATGCAAATAGAGAATTTGATTTCGAACGTTTTGATATAAAAGGAGGTATTAGAAAAAATACAGATGAAAATAGTGTTACAAGCTACAATAATTATTATGAGTTTGGTACTATAAAAAATATTAAAAGAGCAGCAAGTAAGTTAAATACAAGTCCTTGGAATATAAGTTTTAAAGGTTTGATTGACAATGAATTTGAAATAGATTTTGATGACTTACTAAAAAAAGTAAGTTTAGAAGAAAGAGTATATAAATTAAGGTGTGTAGAAGCCTGGTCCATGGTTGTTCCTTGGAGTGGTTTTCCGTTAAAGTCTATTATTAAAATGGCTCAACCTAAATCTACTGCAAAATTTTTAGTAATGAAGACTTTTTTTGATCCTGATACTGCAAGAGCACAAAGACAAGACTGGTATCCTTGGCCTTATACTGAAGTCATAACAATTGAAGAAGCTATGAATGACCTGGCTTTTATTGCTACAGGTGTTTATGGAAAATCTTTACCTAATCAAAATGGATCTCCACTGAGGCTAGTGGTGCCTTGGAAATACGGTTTTAAATCTATTAAATCTATAGTTTCTTTTGAATTTGTATCTGAAAGACCCAAAACATTTTGGGAAGAGATTCAACCTAAAGAATATGGTTTTTGGGCTAATGTTAATCCAGAAGTTAAACATCCTCGCTGGAGCCAAGCACAAGATAAAGATATAGGTTCTAATAGAATGTATCCTACGGAAATTTATAATGGATATAGTAAATGGGTTGCTTCATTATATAAAGATATGAATAAGTCTGATTTGCTATATCGATAAAAATTAAAATTCAAAATTTTTAACTTTTTCTAAAATAAAGTCTCTAAAGGCTGTTACTCTTCTAGTAGCTCTTAACTCAGCTGGATAAACAAAAAATGCTTCTATAGGAGGCCCTTCTATATCCTGAAGGATTTGTGTGCATGAGCTAATTTCTTTAACCATAACAGTTGGTAGAGCTGCTATGCCAATACCACTTTCAACAGCTCTGATCATTCCAACAATATTATTAATAGAAAAGACAGGTTGAAAATTAACATCTAGCTTTGAAAGCATACTAGTTAGCCAATTAGTTCCAGGAAAAGGAATATTAGTGGAATCACCATAACTAACTATTTTATGATTTAAAAGGTCTTTAACTGAATTAGGAGAACCATTTTTTTTAATATAATCATGAGATGCAAATATACCCATATGCCCTGTAAAAAGATGGCGTTGAATTAGGTCAGGTTGCCTAGGTGGAGATAGTCTAATAGCTATATCTGCTTCTCTCATTCCAAGGTCTAGTTCAGTATCACCAACTATTAATGTAAGAGATATTTCTGGATATTTATCTAAAAATTCATCTATATGTGAAGTTAACCAAACAGAACCAAATGCAACAGTAGTAGTTACTCTAAGTGATCCCTGAGGCTGTTCTTTATTTATAATTAATGAATTTTCTGCTGATGATATCTTTTCGAATACTTCATTTGCGTATTTTAATAATGTTTCTCCCTGCTCTGTAAGTAATAATCCTCTAGCATGTCTGTGAAATAGCATTATTCCTATCTCTTCTTCGAGTTTTTTTATTTGCCTACTAGCAGCAGATTGACTTAAATTAAGTTTTATTCCAGCATGAGTGAAGCTTTGCTCTTGTGCAACATATCTGAAAATTTTAAGCTTTTCCCAATCCATAATTAATCCTATAAAGGTTTTGATTTTAATGAAAGAAATTTTTCAGATTCTAATGCTGCCATACAACCATGTCCTGCAGCTGTAACTGCCTGTCTATAGATCTTATCTTGTACATCTCCTGCTGCATAAACCCCCTCGATATTTGTTTGAGTGCTATCACTTTTAGTTAAAATATAATTTTCTTCATCCATATTTAATTGCTTCAAAAATAATTTAGTATTAGGATCATGTCCTATTGCGATAAATATACCATCTACATCCAATTTTGTTAATTTAGAATCAATAGTAGATTTTATTATAGCTTGCTTTACAACTAGGGGAGATTCATCACCCTTTACTTCTTCTAATGTATGATCCCATATAACAGTAATTTTACTATTATTAAATAATCTATCTTGTAATATTTTTTCTGCTCTTAATTTATTTTTTCTATGAATTAGAGTAACTTTAGAGGCAAAATTAGTTAAAAATAAAGCTTC
>CAWVYV010000028.1:0-10300 GCA_963934475.1 uncultured Alphaproteobacteria bacterium
TCTCCAAATATAACTCTTTTATATAACCAGAGCATATATGCTGCTCCTAATATCATTCCTAAGCCTATAGCGAATGCTAAATATCCACTCACTTTATAAGCAGCTATTAATACTAGTAACTCTCCTACAAAACCGCTTGTTCCTGGTAACCCAATAGATGCTAGCATAAAAACCATAAATATTAATGCAAATTTAGGCATCATTTTTACGACACCACCATAGTCTGCAATCATTCTTGTATGCATTCTATCATATAAAACACCTATACATAAAAAAAGAGCAGCAGAAACTAAGCCATGACTTAACATTTGAATTATTGCTCCATCAATACCTTCTTCTTTAAATGTGAACAAACCTATAGTTACATACCCCATGTGCGCAACTGAAGAATATGCAATCAATTTTTTCATATCTTTTTGCATTAATGCAACTAAAGAAGCATAGATAATTGCTATAACCCCAAGAACAAATACCAATGGTGCATAATAATCACTAGCATTAGGGAGCATTGGAATTGAAAAACGAATAAAACCATAACCTCCTACTTTTAACAAAACACCTGCCAAAATCACAGAACCCGCAGTTGGTGCTTCTACATGTGCATCTGGTAACCATGTATGAAAAGGCCACATTGGAGTTTTAACTGCAAATGATGCAAATAAGGCTGGCCATAATAATAATTGTAGTTGATATGGAAAATTATGTTCTAATAATTCTCTTATATCAAATGTTCCTGAACTATAGCCCATTACTATAATGGCTATTAAAAATAATACTGAACCTGCCAATGTATATAAAAAAAACTTGAAAGCAGCATAGACTCTCCTAGGCCCACCCCATATACCTATTATAAGAAACATTGGAATTAAGAGAGCTTCAAAGAAAATATAAAATAAAAGCAAATCTAAAGCACAAAATGTCCCTATCATTAAAGATTCTAATAATAAGAACAATATCATATACTCTTTTACTCTAAACTTAATAGATTTCCAGCTTGCTAAAATACAAATGGGAACTAAAAAAGCAGATAAAACAACAAAAAGCATAGATATACCATCTATACCTAATCTATAGGAAATTCCTAAAGAAGAAAATAAACTTACTTCTTCAACAAAATGGAAACCACTAGATATTGGAAAGTTAATCCAAACAAAAATTGATAAAATAAACACCACTATTGAGGTCCACATAGCTACCATCTTAGTGTTTTTATTAACTGTTCTTTCATCTCCATCTATTAAACTTATAAAAAATGCACCAAAGAGAGGAATAAAAATCATTAATGATAAAATTGGCCAACTAGTCATTATCTATACCCACCCAAAAAATATTAAAAACTGCCAACTAAATAAAGCAATTAAACCAAAAAACATTGTAAAGGCATAATGGTAAACGTATCCACTTTGAAAAGATTTAACTTTAGAGGCAACTTTTCTACAAATATATGCAATTCCATCTGGTCCAAATTTATCTATTATGCCTATATCTCCCTTATTCCATAAGAAATCACCTATTGCTTTTAAAGGCTTGCAAAGAACTAACTCATACAATTCATCAAACCAGAATTTATTTTTTGATAAACTATATAAAAACATAACTTTATTTGAAAATAGAGAAGCAAGGTTTGTATTTTTAATATAAAAAAGCCATGC
The DNA here is from genome assembly GCA_963934475.1 of uncultured Alphaproteobacteria bacterium. Lineage (GTDB taxonomy): Bacteria > Pseudomonadota > Alphaproteobacteria > TMED109 > TMED109 > TMED109. Next base: position 1,653 of record CAWVYV010000028.1, read on the forward strand.
CAGAAGTATGCCTAGCAAGGCTACTATTATAGGAGAAAGTTTAACTAGAAGAGGAACATGATGCGCATTTACTAATGCTTTATGATTATCTAATATTAAAATAGTCCCCTGCCAAAAATCGTGGTGAGTATCCACCATTGCATAGCCAAGCCAACCTGATAGAATAGCTCCAATTGACAAAACTAACAAAGGAATTAACATATATAAAGGTGATTCATGAGCTTTACTAATATCGCTTCTAGGCTTTCCATGAAAAACCATAAATAATATTTTCCATGAATAAAAAGCCGTTAAAAATGCTGCTAATAAGCCTAAATAAAAAGCAATATACCCATTAAAGCTATGATGACCCCAAGCAGCTTCTAATATAATATCTTTTGAAAAGAACCCTGCAAATGGAGGAAGGCCAGCTAAAGCTAAAGATCCTATCCACATTGCTGCACATGTATAAGGTAAAGCTCTAGCTAAACCTCCCATTTTTCTTATATCCTGCTCATCTGACATAGCGTGAATAATGGATCCTGCTCCTAAAAAAAGTAAGGCCTTAAAAAATGCATGTGTAACTAAATGGAACATTCCAGCAGAATATGCAGAAACTCCACAAGCAAAAAACATATAACCTAATTGACTGCAAGTTGAGTAGGCAATGATCTTCTTTATATCGTTTTGAGATATGGCAATAAAGGCTGCAAATATTGAGGTTAAAGCCCCAACAAGAATAACACAATTAAGTGCTACAGGAGCATATTCAAATAAAGGAGAACATCTAGAAACTAAAAATACACCAGCCGTTACCATAGTAGCAGCATGTATCAATGCAGATACAGGGGTTGGCCCTTCCATTGCATCAGCTAACCATGTGTGAAGTCCAATTTGGGCTGATTTACCCATTGCACCTATAAATAGTAAAAAACAGATTATTTCTATACAAGGTACAGTATAATTAAATACCATAATATTAAAATTTAATATTGACGAGACACTATTAAAAACAACATCATAGTCTAAGCTTCCAGTTAAAAAATAAATAGCCGCAATACCAAGTATTAGTCCAAGATCTCCAACCCTATTAACTAGAAATGCTTTTATAGCTGCTGCATTTGCGCTTTGTTTTTTAAACCAAAAACCTATTAATAAATATGAGCATAATCCTACGCCTTCCCATCCAAAAAATAGTTGTAAGAAATTATTTGAAGTTACTAACATTAGCATCGCAAAAGTAAACAAAGATAAATAAGAAAAGAATCTTGCTTTATGAGGATCATGGTCCATATAACCAATAGAATAAATATGAACTAAAGTAGATACAAGCATAACTACGAAAAGCATCATAGCGCTTAACATATCAAACCTTAAAGCCCAGCTAACTTTTAGACTTCCAGAATTTATCCAATTTCCTAATATAACAGTATAAGAATCTCCAGCTATAGCATTAAACAGTAATATCACTGAAAAAATAAAGGATACTAAACATAAAATTGTTGGAACCCATAAAACCCCTTTTTTTCCAAGAAAAGAGGGGAGCAATCCGCTTAATAAAGAGCCTAATAATGGAAAAAATACTAAAAGTGTGAGCATGTTAACCTTTCATACTATTAGCGTCATCAACAGCTATAGTTCCTCTAGACCTAAAAAATACTACTAAAATAGCTAGGCCTATTGCTGCTTCTGCCGCAGCTACTGTTAAAATAAACAAAGCAAATACTTGTCCTAAAATAAGGTTTAAATGCGTTGAGAAAGCTATAAAATTAATATTTACAGCCAAAAGCATTAGTTCAATCGACATCAATATTATAATTAAATTTTTTCTATTTAGAAAAACACCAAATATACCTATTGTGAATATTATAGATGCTAAAACTAAATAATGAGTAAGGCTTATTGGAGCCATCATAATATTCCTTTTCCAATTTCAATTTTTTTAATTTCTATAGCATCTTCTTTATGTCTAAGAATCTGCTTTACTGCATCTTGGTGCTTTGCATTATCCCTCTTTCTATGGGTCAATACTATTGCTCCTATCATAGCTACTAAAAGAATTAAACCTGCACATTGGAACAAATAAATATAATTTGTATATAACACTTTACCTAATGCTCTTGTATTTTCTTCTTCTGCTAAAACTAGAAATAATTCATTGCCTGGCTGATTAGCAACACCATATGTCATTCCCATAAAAGAAAAGACTATCTCTGCTAATAAAATACCTCCTATAATTATGCCTAGTGGGGCATTTTTAATCATTCCTTTTCTTAAAGTTTTAAAATCTATATTTAACATCATAACTACAAATAAAAATAATACAGCTACAGCTCCAACATATACCACCAGAAGAAGCATAGCTAAAAATTCTGCTCCCATAAGAACAAAAAGTCCTGTTGCATTAAAAAAAGCAAGAATTAGAAAAAAAACTGAATGCACAGGATTTTTGGTAACAATGACCATAATAGATGAAACTACTAAAATTATAGCAAATGTATAAAAGAAAAAAGGAAGCATTTTATTAAACCTTAACTACTATTTAAATTGTTTATCCACATGAATGTTTTTTGATAAGACAGATTCCCATCTATCTCCATTTTCTAAAAGTTTAGCCTTATCATATAACAGTTCTGCCCTAGTTTCTTTTGCAAATTCATAATTTGGCCCCTGTACTATTGCATCTACAGGACAAGCTTCTTCACATAAACCACAGTAGATACATTTAGTCATATCAATATCATATCTAGTGGTTCTTCTACTATCGTCTTCTCTTGGCTCAGATTCAATTGTAATTGCTAAAGCTGGACAAACAGCCTCACACAACTTACAGGCTATACACCTTTCTTCTCCGTTTGGATATCTTCTAAGCGCATGCTCTCCTCTAAAACGAGGACTTAATTTGCCTTTTTCAAATGGATAATTAATTGTTACAGGCTTTTTAAACATATATTTTAGTGTTAAAAACATGCCTGAACAAAGTTCACCTAAAAGCGCAAACCAAACAGATCTATATATTTTTTTCAAATACAAAACTCCTTAACTGCTTACTGGTAGCAAGTTAAATATTATTAAAAAACCAGAAGTTAAAACAACCCATAATAAAGAAAATGGTAAAAAAACTTTCCAACCTATCCTCATAAGTTGGTCATACCTAAAACGTGGAAAAGTTGCTCTTACCCATAAAAAAATGAATAATATTAAAGATGTTTTCAAAGAAAACCATACAAAACCTGGTATATAATTAAGTATACCTATATCAAAAGGGGCTAACCAGCCTCCTAAGAATAATATAGTTGCCATGCCACTCATCATAATCATAGCCGCATATTCACCAAGAAAAAACATGGCAAATAGCATAGAGGAATATTCTGTAAAGTATCCTCCTACTAAGGAAGATTCATCTTCAGGCAAATCAAAAGGTGCTCTGTTAGTTTCTGCTAATGCCGATATAAAAAATACTATAAACATAGGGAATAATGGGAACACAAACCATGTTGATTTTTGAGCATAAACAATAGCAGTTAGATTTAATGAACCTACGCATAATAAAACTGTTACTATAACCAGTCCAATAGATACTTCATAGGACACCATTTGTGCTGCTGACCTCAATGCTCCCATAAATGCATATTTAGAGTTACTCGCCCAGCCAGCCATTATAATCCCATAAACTGATAAAGAAGAGACAGCAAAAAGGTACAATATCCCAACATTTATATTTGAAATTACCCATCCATCTGCGATGGGTATTACTGCCCAAGCTGCAATAGATAGTGAAAACGCAATCATAGGAGCAAGAATAAAAACAATTTTATTTGATACAGTAGGAAAAATAGTTTCTTTAGAAAACAATTTTAATCCATCTGCCAAGGGTTGCAAAAGGCCAAAAGGACCAACTACATTAGGACCTTTTCTTAGCTGGACTGATGCAATAACTTTTCTTTCCGCATAAGTTAAAAAGGCAACAATGACAAGTAGAGGAACAACTAGAGCAATAATTTTTACCATAATTAATAAAAAAGTAATGAAGTTCTGACTATATAAAAAGTCTATCATTTTTTAACCAAACTACTTTTAGATATTGAACACTTAGCCATAGTTTCAGAAGCTCTAGAAATAGGACAAGTCATAAAATAATTAATGTCTTTAGGCTTTAAATTATCTTTTGTAAGCTTTATTGATGTATCTCCTATATCAGTAATACCTCCTTTAATTAAAGAGTTTTCAATTACTAATAATTCATTGATTTTTGCAAGTCTATTCCTAAGCTCAAATATATTATCATAAGGTAGTGTTTTATCTACAAAGGATGAAAACGCCCTAATTATTTTCCAATCTTCTCTTGCATCGCCTGGAGGCGATACAGCTATATTTGTTCTTTGCACTCTACCTTCTGTATTTACGAAAGTTCCATCTTTTTCTGTATATGCTGAACCAGGTAAAATTAAATCCGCACTCTCAGCGCCTTTATCTCCATGATGACCTTGATATACAATAAAAGAATTATGTTTATCATTTAAAACTACTTCATCCTCTCCTAACAACCACAACAACTTAATCTGATTAGAAGCAACACCATCTTTAATATCTTTAGTGTTTAAACCTTTTTTACTTGGAACAAACCCTACTTCTAAAGCACCCACTCGGCTTGCTGCATAATGCAAAATTGCTAAACCATTCCACTTATCTGACATTGCTTTATATTTTTTAGCAATCTCTCTTATTCTACCTAATACACCATAACCATCTTTTCTATTTAATACATTTTCTCCTATAATAAACAATGGCTTATTAGATTTTTCTAAAACTTTATTGTAAGAGTGCTTTCCTTTATAGATTTGATCTATTATATTTATTTCGCTTCCTAATTCTTCTATTGGATAACTTGCCTTATCCCCTCCTCCTATACGTGCAATTTTCATCCCATTTGCAAGCCAAGATTTCCTTATACGTGCGTCTAGTAAGGCAGCCTCATATCTTGGCTGACTTCCAATAATTAATAATGAATCAGCCTCTTCTATGCTAGATATAGTAGGATTAAATAACCAGCCACTTCTGTTCTTTATGTCTGTAGATAATGAAGAGCCTTCAGGCCTACAATCAATATTTTCTACTTTAAATTCTGACAATAAATCTTTTAATGCTATTATTGACTCTAAACATGCTTGATCTCCAACTAAAGATGCTATTTCTTCAGGCTTTATACTTTTAAATTTTTCAGCTAATATTTCAAAAGCTTCCTCCCATGAACAAGCTACTAACTTGCCTTTTGTATCTTTTTTATAAGGCGTATCTAGTCTTTGTTTTGTTAAACCATCTATGGCAAACCGAGATTTATCTGCAAGCCACTCTTCATTAATATCTTCATTCAACCTTGGTAAAACTCTTAATACTTCGCCTTCTTTAGATCCTATTTCAATAGCGGAACCCAAAGCATCTAATATATCTATACTATTTATTTTTGCTAATTCCCATGGCCTTGCTTTAAATGCATAGGGTGAGGAAGTTAAAGCTCCTACTGGACATAGGTCAATAATATTTCCTGACAATTCTCCACCTAACCCATTTGGAGAATCTGTTATTATTTCCATATCTTCTCCTCTTCCAATAGCACCTAAATCATTTACTCCTGCAACTTCATCCATAAACCTTACACACCTTGTACAGTGTATACACCTTGTCATAGTAGTTTTAACTAGAGGCCCAAATGATTTATTATCTACAGACCTTTTATCTTCTTCATACCTAGTTACACCTCTACCATAAAACAACGCTTGGTCTTGTAAATCACATTCACCCCCCTGATCACATATAGGACAATCTAAAGGATGATTTATTAATAAAAACTCCATAACTCCTTCTCTTGCAGTTTTAACCTTATTTGATTTTGTAATAATTTTCATACCTTCAGCTGCTGGCATGGCGCAACTTGCTACAGGCTTAGGAGCACCTTCTACTTCAACCAAACACATTCGACAATTTCCTGCTATAGATAACCTTTCATGAAAACAAAAACGTGGTATTTCTGCTCCTGTTTTTTCACATGCCTGCATAACTGTTGACCCATCAGTTACTTCTACTTCTTTGTCATCTACAAACAATTTTACCAATTAATTACCCTACTCAGCAGCTATTAAATTTAAATTTTTATAATTATTAATTCTTTTTTCTATTTCAGGTCTAAAATGTTTTATTAAAGCTTGAACTGGCCATGCGGCAGCATCACCTAAAGCACAAATTGTATGACCTTCTATTTGATCACATACATTTTTTAATGCATCAATATCTTTTATATCAGCATTCCCATGTATTAATTTTTCCATAGAACGCATTACCCACCCTGTTCCTTCTCTACAAGGAGTACATTGACCACATGATTCATGCTTATAAAATTTTGACAGCCTCCATATAGCTTTAACTATATCAGTTGACTTATCCATTACGATTACGCCTGCAGTACCTAAACCTGTCCCCTCACTCTTTAGAGAATCAAAATCCATATTAACTGTCTCGCATATGCTAGCAGGTATTAATGGTGTTGAAGATCCACCTGGTATAATTGCTAACAAATTATCCCAACCTCCTATAACACCTCCTGCATGGTTCTCTATAAGTTCTTTTAGCGAAACACCCATCTCTTCCTCTACAACACAAGGATATTTAACATGTCCAGATATGCAAAAAAGTTTTGTACCAGTATTATTTTTATTGCCTATAGAAGAGAACCAACTTGCCCCTCTTCTTAAAATTGTTGGAACAACAGCAACAGTTTCCACATTAGAAACCGTAGTTGGACAACCATACAAACCTGCATTTGCAGGAAAAGGTGGCTTTAATCTTGGTTGCCCCTTTTTTCCTTCTAAACTTTCTAGTAAAGCAGTTTCTTCACCACATATATATGCTCCTGCACCTCTATGAAGAGTAATATCAAATGCAAAACCAGAATTACACGCATTTTTACCCAAATAACCTTTTTTGTATGCTTCCGCTATCGCATTATCTAAAACCTTCGCCTCTTCAACAAACTCTCCTCTTATATATATAAATCCATGATTTGCTTGCATTGCAAAACCAGCTAAAAGAGTTCCTTCAATTAACTTATGTGGCTCGTTTCTCATAATCTCTCTATCTTTACAAGTTCCTGGCTCACTTTCATCAGCATTTATTACGATATAATGCGGTTTATTTTTAATTTTAGGCATAAATGACCATTTCAAACCAGTAGGAAACCCAGCACCTCCTCTACCTCTTAATTCCGATGCTTTTACTTCATTTATTATCCAATCACTTCCTTTTTCTAACAAAGATTTAGTATTATCCCAATCTCCTCTTTTTTCACAATTTTCTATACTAGACCCATCAAAACCATGGAGATCTTTGAATATAATGTTATCAGCAGAAATCATTATGCTACCACCTTAATATTTTTGGGTTCTGAGCCTTTTCTATGAGATTGTGGTCCAATTTTTGGCTGTTTACCATTTTTTAAACCTTCTATAATTTTTTCAATAGCTTCTTTATCTAAATCTTCATAATAGTCATCATTTATCTGAACCATTGGAGCATTTGAACATGCGCCAAGGCATTCGACTTCTAATAAAGTGAATTTATTATCACTTGTAGTTTCACCAAAATCTATTCCTAATTTACTTTTACATACAGACACTATATCATCACTTCCTCTTAGCCAGCATGGAGTCGTAGTACAAACCTGCAGTAAATTTTTACCTACTGGATGCAAGTTATACATAGTGTAAAAAGTGGCTACTTCTAGCACTTTAATCATTGGCAAACCTAATATTATAGCAATCTCAGACATAGCAGCCTTTGGCAACCAATTATGATGTTGCCTTTGTGCTAAATCTAACAAAGGTAGCAAAGCACTAACTTTTCTATCCTCTGGGTATTTCAATAATATTTCATTAATGACTTTTATATTTTCTTTTGTAAAAACAAACTTTAGTGGCTGTAGGTTTTCTGGAGCAGGCCTTCTTACACTCATCTATCTATTTCTCCAAATACAACATCTAATGTAGCTATACATGCAACTAAATCGGCCAACATATGACCTTTAGCCATAAAATCTAACCCTTGTAAATGAGAAAACCCTGGAGCTCTAATTTTGCATCGATAAGGCTTACTTGAGCCATCAGAAACCAAATAGACTCCAAATTCTCCTTTAGGAGCCTCTACAGCTGTATAAACTTCTCCAGCAGGAACTCTTACTCCTTCTGTAAATAATTTAAAATGATTAATAAGCGCTTCCATAGAATGTTTCATTTCATCCCTTTTTGGAGGATAAAACCTAGAATCATTAATTATAACATCACCTTTAGGTATATTATCTAAAACCTGGCGAATAATTTTTACACTTTGTTTCATTTCTTCAACTCTTAATAAATAACGATCATAACAATCTCCATTTTTCCCCACAGGAACATCGAAATCCACTTCATCATATATTGCATAAGGTTGAGATTTTCTTAAATCCCAAGCAACCCCTGAACCTCTAAGCATTGGTCCAGTAAAACCCCAATTTAATGCTTCCTCAGGTGAAACAACACCTATATCAACTGTCCTTTGTTTAAATATTCTATTATCTGAAAGTAATGTTTCTATATCTTCTACTACTTTTCCAAAACCTGATAACCATTCTTCTATATCAG
>CAWVYV010000029.1:0-9969 GCA_963934475.1 uncultured Alphaproteobacteria bacterium
AAGTCCTAATAGCATGTTTTACATTCCTAATTATTAAGTTGATTTAATATATAGTTACCCTAAGTTATATTATTATATCTAAATATTAAATGTAATATATATTTAGGTGTTATAGTAGTGATATGTTGCAGTAATTTATTTTTTACATAAGGGTGGGGTTGTTGAAAAGTTTTTATCTAGTTTTAGTTTTATCTTTATCTTTGTTCTTTGTATCTAAATCATATAGTAATGATATTGATGCTGGGAATGAGCGCTTCCATAAGAATTGTCATAATTGTCATGGTCGTGCAGGCATGGGTGTGGCTAGTTATCCCAAAGTATCTGGGTTAGACTCTTCATATATTGTCGATAGATTGAATAGATATAGATCAGGTGAAAAAATTGGCGCTAATTCAGGCCTTATGATCATGATGGCAAAGAAGTTGTCTGATGAAGAAATAGACGTACTTGCAGCTTATTTATCGAGTATAAATTAATTAGAGAAAGGACGTTACTATGAATATTAAGTCAAAATTAACTATTTTAGTAGCTATAATTTTCTCTTTGTCTTTTGGTTTAACTAAAATAAGTTATTCAGACGGACATGGGGGAGGAATGGCTGTTCCTAAAATAGAAGTGACTACAGTGCTTGAAGGCATGAAGAATCCTTGGGATATGGCTTTTACTAATGATGGTAAAGCTATGTTTTTTACTGAAAAATTAGATGGTCTTTCAGTTTTAATAGGTGGTAAAGTGCATAAACTTATAGGTATGAAAGGTTCATCTGGTTATGAGCAGACTGCAGATGACCTGTTTTCATATGGTGCACAAGAAGGAATGTTAGGGGTAGTGTTAGATTCTGATTTCGATAACAATAGAACTCTATATCTATATTCTACTTCAAATAAATATCATGGAGATGGTTGCAAAACTAACTTCGAAAGATGTGACGGTAACATTGTTATGAAGTGGACTGTCGCTAAGAATATGAAGAGTCTTTCTAACAGAGTTGATATTGTAAAAGATATTCAATTTAAACCTTACGCATCAGATCAACCATTCGGTGGACCAGGAGCGCATAATGGTGGAAGAATTCGTATTGGACCAGATGGATATCTTTGGGTTGGTACTGGAGATAGACATAGAGGTATTTGCCCTCAAGACAATACATTGATTTGTGGAGTTGTACTAAGAATCGATGGTGATGGTAATGGTCATGGCGGTAATAAAATTGCTGCTGATAAACGTATCTACACATATGGTCATAGAAATGTTCAAGGTATAGATTTCCGTCCAAGTGATGGTCGTGCATTTACTGCAGAACATGGTCCATGGCACAATGATGAAATCACTATGCTAGTTAATGGTGGTAACGGTGGATGGGATCCTGCTGAAAAAAGAGGAGGCAGAAGTGCTTGTCCAGATCAGTATTGTGGATATGAGCCAAATCAAATGGATGGAATGGATCCAGCAGTACGTGCTGCTTACACTCCTATGAGTGATACGCGTTTTGATGATCTAATGCCACCAGCATGGCAAAATAACGGCTATTCTCAAGGAACTGGTTCTGCTGCTTTCCTTAAAGGCGCAAACTGGGGAATTTATGAAGGTCGTTTAGCAACTGGTATTATGGGTATTGCTTTTGGTGATACACCAGCTGGTAGCCGTATAGACATAGTGGATATTGCTGATAACGGATTATCTGTTAAAAGTGTAATTCATATGCCTATGGGAATGTCTAACAGATACCGTGGTTTGGTATTAGGACCTGATGGAGCGCTATATGTTTCTACTGATGAAGGTGGAATCTATAAAGTTACTGCATCACATTAGACTCTAAAGATTTACCCGTGTCACAATAGTGGCGCGGGTATTTTTTTATCCTACTTTAGTTATATCTTTATGTTGTAAAAGCCTTATAAAGATTATAGATAAATAAATTTAAGCTTAAATTGAGGTACTATGAATAGAAGGTACAAACCAGGTGAAGGTAGAAGAAAGAAGTTTGCTTTTGACAAAGGCAGGCAAGTCGATCTTTTAGCCCTCGAGGATGTTAAAAAACTCGTGCCGTTTAATAATATTAGAAGAGATCATCTAATAGAATATTTACATTTTTTACAAGATGAATATAAATTTTTATATGCTAAGCATTTAAGAGCACTTTCAGAAATTATGAAGCTTTCCATGGCTGAAGTTTTTGAGGTAGCTTCCTTTTACGCACATTTTACTATAATTGATGATAATGATGATGAATTACCTGAAATTACTATTAGAGTCTGTGAGAGCTTAACTTGTAGTTTGTTTGGAGGGGATGATTTATATAAAAATTTACAGAGTAAACATAAAGATAAAGTTAGAGTTTTAAAAGCGCCTTGTATGGGAAAGTGTGATTTTGCACCCGCTTTGGAAATAGAGCATAATCATATTGATAAAGCTAATCTAGATAAAGTTGATGCAGTTATTAAAAATAAAGATTTTCATCCCAAAAAAGCAGAATTTATTAGTTTTGAGAAATATATAGATGAGGGTGGTTACACACTTTTTAATAAAATAAAATCGAATGAAGTTACTTTTGAAGAATTAAGTGAGGTAATTGGGAGTTCTAATTTAAGAGGTCTAGGTGGTGCGGGCTTTCCTGCTGCAAAAAAATGGGAATTTGTTAGGGCAAATAAAGGGCCAAGGATGATGTGTATAAATGGAGATGAAGGTGAAGTAGGCACATTCAAGGATAAGTATTATTTAGATAATGACCCACATAGATTTCTAGAAGGAACTTTAATTGCAGCCCATATGGTTTCTGCTGATAAATGCTTTATTTATATGAGAGATGAATATCCTGGTATAATAAAAACTTTAAGAGAAGAGGTAGATAAGCTTGTAAGTAAGGGTTTAATAAATAAAGATTTAATAGAGATAAGAAGAGGAGCTGGAGCATACATTTGTGGAGAAGAGTCTGCATTAATTGAATCTGTTGAAGGCAAAAGAGGAATTCCTAGACATAGGCCTCCCTATGTAGCACAAAATGGAGTTTTTGGCTTACCAACTTTAGTTCATAATGTTGAAACTGTTTTTTGGATTAGAGAAATTTATGAAAAAGGAGCGGACTGGTTTTTATCTTTTGGAAGAAATAATCGTACAGGTTTAAGATCATTTTCAGTTTCAGGCTTTGTTAATAACCCTGGTGTAAAGCTAGCACCTGCGGGTATTACTGTTAAAGAGCTTATAGAAGAGTATTGTGGTGGGATGCTGGAAGGACATAAGCTTAAAGCTTATTTACCAGGAGGGGCATCTGGGGGAATATTACCAAGTAGTTTATCTAATATACCCTTAGATTTTGATACTCTTCAAGAACATGGTTGTTTCATTGGTTCTGCAGCAGTTATAATAATTTCAGATAAGGTTCCAATGAAAGATGTTGCTATTAATTTAATGAAGTTTTTTGAAGACGAAAGTTGTGGTCAATGTACGCCTTGTAGAAATGGTACAAGTATGGCTGTAAAATTAATGGATGAAAATAGCTGGGATCTAAAATTATTAACAGATGTTGGTAATGTTATGACTGATGCTTCCATTTGTGGTTTAGGGCAAGCAGCAGCTAATCCATTATTTTCCGTAATAAAACATTTTGCAGATGATATAAAAAGTATATAGTTCCTAATATGGGTGGGGTACATGACAAAAAATAATATTAAATTTATTCTTAATGGTAAAGAAGTTATTGCAAACAATAATGAAACTCTTTGGCAAATATCTAAACGTGAAGGTACTACAATACCACATTTATGTCACTCTGATGAAGTAGGGTATAGATCCGATGGAAATTGTAGGGCCTGTATGGTAGAAATCGATGGAGAAAGAACATTGGCTGCTTCATGCATAAGAAAACCGACAGAAGGCATGAAAGTTAATACTGAGTCTACTAAGTCAATTAAAGCAAGAAAAACAGTTTTTGAACTACTTTCTGCAGATCAGCCAGCTAGAGACCATCATCCAGATCCAGATGCAAAATTTTGGAAGTGGGCTGATAATATGGGAGTAGAAGTTGGATCTTATCCCAAAATAAAAAATGTTGAACGTGATATTTCTCATAAGGCCATGCATGTAAATTTAGATGCTTGTATAAATTGCAATTTATGCGTTAGGGCTTGTAGAGAAGTTCAGGTTAATGATGTCATAGGCATGTCTTATAGAGGTCATAAATCTAAAATAACTTTTGATTTTGATGATCAAATGGGAGATTCTTCTTGTGTTGCTTGCGGGGAATGTGTTCAGGTTTGTCCTACAGGAGCTCTGATAGAAAAGTCATTAGTTGATGATAAAGGAGTTAGAGCTAATTATAGTGACAAAAGTGTAGACTCCTTATGTCCATTTTGTGGAGTAGGCTGCCAAACTAAGGTTCATGTAAAGGACAATAAAATTCTTCACGTTGATGGACGTGATGGGCCTGCAAATAACCAGAGGCTATGCGTAAAAGGAAGATTTGGTTTTGATTACGTACATAGTGAAAAGAGGTTAACAAAACCATTAATAAGAAAAGAAGATGCTCCGAAAGATCGTTTTATTTTGGAGAAAGATAAAAAGATTAACGACTATTTCAGGGAAGCTTCATGGGAAGAAGCGCTAGAATTAGCTGGAAAAGGTTTTTCTAATATTTTAAAAACGGATGGTTCGTCTGCTCTGTGTGGTTTTGGCTCTGCAAAAGGTTCTAATGAGGAAGCTTATTTATTTCAAAAACTAGTAAGAACCGGATTTAATACAAATAATGTGGATCATTGTACAAGGCTTTGTCATGCCTCTTCAGTTGCAGCCCTTTTAGAGTGTGTAGGTTCTGGAGCTGTATCAGCTCCCTTTACAGCAACAGAGGATGCCGACTGTGCAATTATTATAGGTGCTAGGCCTACTACTAATCATCCCGTAGCAGCTACATATATAAAACAAGCTATTAAAAAGGGAACTAAAGTTATAATAATGGATCCTAGAAAAAATGATATGACGCGTCTTTCATGGGAACATTTAGAGTTTAAGCCAGGAACAGATGTAGCTATGTTAAATGCTTTAATTTATACAATAATTGAAGAAGAGTTATATGATAAGCAATATGTTCAATCCATGACAAGTGGTTTTGAAGAATTAAAATTATCAATAAAAGGTTTTTCACCAGAAGATATGTCAGAAAAATGTGGTATAGAGTCTAAAATATTAAGAAAAGTAGCTAGAGTTTATGCAACATCAGATAAATCAATCATATTTTGGGGAATGGGAATTTCTCAGCATGTTCACGGAACTGATAATGCTCGCTGTTTAATTACTCTTTCATTGATCACAGGGCAAATAGGAAGACCTGGAACTGGTTTGCATCCATTAAGGGGGCAAAATAATGTGCAAGGAGCCTCTGATGCAGGATTAATTCCTATGATGTACCCAGATTACAACTCTGTTGAGAATAAAGAAATTTATAGTAAAATGGAAAGTTTCTGGGGGCATAAATTAGACAAAAAAAAGGGATTAACAGTTGTAGAAATACTAAATGAGGTAATTGATGATCGTATCAAAGGCATGTATGTAATGGGAGAAAACCCTGCAATGTCAGATCCTGATCAAAATCATACTCTCGATGGTCTAGTTAAATTAGAGCATATGGTTGTTCAAGACATATTTATGACGGAGACAGCATGGTTTGCGGATATAATTTTTCCTGCTTCTGCAGCAGCAGAAAAAAATGGTACTTTTACTAATACAAATAGACAAGTGCAAATGGGTAGAAAAGCATTGGTTCCCCCTGGAGAAGCAAGAGAAGATTGGAAAATTATTATAGATTTAGCTAATGCCTTAGGCTTAAATTGGAAATACCCTGACATATCTGATGTTTTTAAGGAAATGAGCATGATTATGCCTTCTTTAAATAATATTACATGGGAAAGACTAGAAAAGGAGCATAGTGTAACCTATCCTTGTGAGTCTCCAAATGAACCTGGTAAAGAAATAATATTCGTTGAAGGATATCCAACAGAAGATGGTAGGGGAAAAATTGTTCCTGCTCAATTAGTATCGCCTGCAGAGATACCTGATGATAAATTTCCTTTAGTATTAACTACAGGCAGATTACTAGAACATTGGCATACAGGAGCAATGACTAGAACATCTGCTATCTTAGATGGAATAGAACCTAAAGCCATTCTTTGTATGAATGCCATTGATATGAAAAAAATGAATATTAAACCAGCTCAAAATGTAAAAGTGACAACTAGAAGAGGAAATATCACTGTTGCTGTTAGGCAAGACTGGCAACTTCCAGAAGGGATGATATTTATGCCATTCTGCTTTAATGAGGCTGCAGCTAATATTTTAACTAATCCACAATTAGATCCATTTGGAAAAATTCCAGAATTTAAATTTTGTGCAGCGAAAGTTGATAGATTAGAAATTGCAGCAGAATAATATAAATATACCAGTTGCTTTTCTATTAAGCTAAGTCTACTTTTATTACAATTTTTTAGGGGATAAATTATAAGGGGGAGAAGAGTATGTCTAATATGTTTTCATTTTTAATGAAAGATAAGATTGTAGCGCCGGATGGATACAATAGATGGAGAGTACCTCCAGCTTCTATAGCTATTCATATGTGTATAGGTTCAGTTTATGCATGGAGCATATTTAATCCTGCTTTAATAAAAGAGTTAGGAGTAGTTGGGAGTTCTGCTGATGACTGGACGTTAAGTAGTGTTATATGGATTTTTTCAGTTGCTATTGTTTTTTTAGGCTTAGCGGCAGCTTTAGCGGGTAAGTGGTTAGAAGATGTAGGTCCTCGGTGTGTTGGTGTAACAGCAGCATGTTTATGGGGTGGAGGATTTATAGTTGGTGGTTTAGGTATTTTGACGCATCAGCTTTGGTTAATATATCTTGGATATGGGGTTCTAGGAGGCTGTGGACTAGGCTTAGGTTATGTTTCTCCTGTTTCCACACTAATTAGATGGTTTCCTGATAGAAGAGGCATGGCAACCGGCATGGCTATTATGGGTTTCGGTGGAGGAGCCATGATAGGAGCTCCTTTAAAAAGGTTTTTATTAGAATATTTTGCAAAAGCACCAGAATATTTAGGCTTAGAAAGTACAATATCTTTGATTACTGATGGTGGACGTAGGTTCGCTGAAGTAGCTGGAGAAAAAGTAGAAGTAGTTGTGGCATCAGCATCAGAAGCCGCAAAAATGGCTATTCCAGGAGACCCTGGAGTTTATATAGTTGGTACTGGAAATACTGGAGCAGCGGGAGCATTTTTCACTTTAGGTGCTGTATATTTTATTGTTATGATGATAGCTGCATTTCAGTATAGGGTGCCTGCTAAAGATTGGAAGCCTGAAGGTTATTCACCTCCATCAAAAGATGAATCAGCAACAAAAATGAAAACTCTTAATAATGTGCATATAAATCAAGCTATTAAAACTCCACAATTCTATCAGCTTTGGATAGTACTATGTTTTAATGTTTCTGCTGGTATAGGTGTTATTGGTGTTGCAAAGACAATGATGTCAGAAATATTTGGTTCTGCGCCAGCTGGCAGTGAAATGGCTACTATGGTTACAGCAGGTTTTGCAGGTTCATATGTTTTAATGATTAGTGTATTTAATATGTGTGGAAGGTTTATATGGGCTTCTCTATCAGACTATATAGGTAGAAAAAATACTTATCACTGTTTCTTTGTTATAGGAACATTGTTGTATTTATCTATTCCATTCGCAGCAAATGCTGTAAGTGTAGATCCAAAAATTATGTATTTAATAATGTTCTATGCAGCAACAATGATAATCTTTACTATGTATGGAGGAGGTTTTGCAACAATTCCTGCATATTTAGCTGATATGTTTGGAACAATGCATGTAGGTGGTATACATGGTAGGTTGCTTACTGCCTGGAGTGCAGCTGGAGTAATAGGTCCTTTAGCTATTGCACAGTTAAGACAATTATCTGTAAATAATGCGCTCGATTCTTTGAAAGTAAACATAGATCCAACATTGTTTTTAGAAAAATTTGGAGCACCTATAGAAAAGATAGATGAGCTAGTAAAAGCAAAAACTGTAACAATTTCTAAGTTAATGGAAATTGCACCTTTGGGAACTGTGGATCCAACGCCTAGTTTATATAATACTACTATGTATGCTATGGCATTTTTATTGGTAATAGCTTTCTTTTCAAATTTATTAATTAAACCGGTAAATAAAAAGCATTTCGTAGAAAATACGCATCCTGGGTTTATTGATAAATAAAATTTATACGGAGATTAGAAGCTCATAAAAGTATTTTTTTTATGAGCTTCTTAATAAAATGAATAAAAATTTATCTGTTCAGCCAAATATTAATGACAAGAGATTAATTAAAGAAGTTGAAGGTTTAGACGAATCTGGAAATTACTTTAAGCAAAATGTAGTAATGGAACGCCCTTTAACAATCTTTCTTAATAGGCAAGAAGTAGTTACTAGCATGACTGTAGGGGATCACCCTGAGTGGATGGCAGTAGGCTTTCTTATCAATCAAGGTATGTTATCTAGTAAGGATAATATAGTTTCTGTAGATT
Source organism: uncultured Alphaproteobacteria bacterium (assembly GCA_963934475.1). Lineage (GTDB taxonomy): Bacteria > Pseudomonadota > Alphaproteobacteria > TMED109 > TMED109 > TMED109. The sequence continues at coordinate 8,549 of CAWVYV010000029.1, forward strand.
TAGATTGGGATGTAGAAGCTATTGTAGTTAGAACAGATAAAGAAACAAATTATGAAGACAAGTTAAAAAAGAAAATTAGAACATCAGGATGTGCTGTTGGCACAATGTTTGCTGATGTAATGGATATTTTTGATAAAATTGTTTTAAATAAAGATATTAAATTTCATACTTCATGGTTAATAGAATTATTAAAAACGATTAACACTCAACCTTCATTATATTTAAAAGCGGGCGCTATTCATGCTTGTGTATTATGTGAAAAAAATGAACCAATTATCTATGTTGAAGATGTTGGTAGGCACAATGCTATAGATAAAATTGCAGGTTGGTTATGGTATAATAAAAGAAATATGGATAATCTAACTTTATATACAACAGGTCGTTTAACAAGTGAAATGGTAATAAAAACAGTTCAGATGAATATTCCTATTTTAATCTCACGTTCAGGTTTTACTGCAGCAGGTGTTGATTTAGCTAAAAAAAGCAATTTAACTTTGATAGGTAGAGCAAAAGGTAAAAGGTTTGTAGCCCTGTCTGGTTTAGATAGAATAATTTATGATTAAGATTTATAAAGGAGTTTAAAATGTATCCAGGTGTTATATTGGCTGGAGGTGGGGCTAGAAGGTTAGGTGGTAATGGAAAAGCATTTATAGAAATATCTGGCACTCCTTTAGTAGAGTTAACAATAAAGAGTTTTACAAGCCAAGTTAATAACCTTGCTATAAATAGTAGACATCCTAAAAGTTTTTCAGATTTTGATTTTCCTATTATTGAAGACATCTTACTTGAAGATGGAGGAGCAGGACCACTTGCAGGTATTTCTTCTGCAATTAAATGGGCTAAAACTCTCAAACACCCTAGTACACATGTTGCAATTGTTCCTGTAGATACTCCATTTTTACCAACGGATCTTATTCAAAGAATGTATTTAGATTTGAGTATAAGTAATGCTGATATTGTTATGGCATCTTCTAATGATAATATATATCCAGTTATTGGGTTGTGGTCCTTATCTTTAGATGATCATTTAGATAAAAGTCTATATGAAGGAACAAGAAAAATAGATGCATTCTCTAGTTTATTTAATGTCTCTATTGTAGATTGGTCTTTTAATAAAATTGATCCTTTTTTTAATATTAATAAACCAGAAGACATTGCTTTAGCTGAAAAATATATTAATTGTTGACGGTAATTTTTTCTTTGTTATTTTTACGTAACTTGTCTTATGCGGCCATGGCGGAACTGGTAGACGCGCAACGTTGAGGTCGTTGTAGGAGAAATCCTGTGGAGGTTCAAGTCCTCTTGGCCGCACCAAGATATTTCCTCAATTTAATTCCATAAATTATAGCAAGCACATATCTTATTCTTATTGTTTAATATACATATATATTTTATATTTTTATACTCTATTAAAAATTTAT
>CAWVYV010000030.1:0-9919 GCA_963934475.1 uncultured Alphaproteobacteria bacterium
GGCCTTGTAGAACAAATAGGAAGAGAAAATTGGTTACAATCTCAAGTGTAATTAAGTAAATCTAATCCTTATCTAGTTTACTATATTATTTTATCTATTATATATATATTAATAATGTGTTAAGTTATTTAAGGAGAAGATTTTGGCAGATATTTTTACAGGGTCAGATAAATATGTAGCTACTGATGAATTAGCACTGGCTGTTAATGCTTCTATTACCTTAGAAAGACCCTTACTTATAAAAGGTGAACCTGGTACAGGTAAGACAATGCTAGCTGAAGAAGTTGCAAAGTCACTAGGTAAATCATTAATAAAGTGGCACGTTAAGTCTACTACAAAAGCGCAACAAGGGCTTTATGAGTACGATGCGGTTTCACGGCTTAGAGATTCTCAATTAGGTGATGTGCGAGTTGAAGATATTAATAATTACATTAAAAGAGGGGTTTTATGGGATGCATTTGTTGCAGATGAAAAGCCAGTATTATTAATTGATGAAGTCGATAAAGCGGATATAGAATTTCCTAATGATTTATTATTAGAATTAGATAAAATGGAGTTTTATGTATACGAAACAAAAAAAAACATAGTAGCAAAAAAAAGACCTATAGTAATCATAACTTCTAATAATGAAAAAGACTTGCCTGATGCTTTTTTACGCAGATGTTTTTTTCATTATATAAGGTTTCCAGAAGAAGAAACAATGAAAGCTATTATAGAAGTCCATTTTCCAAAAATAAAACAAAAATTAGTAAATGCAGCTTTAAAATCATTTTTTGAAGTTAGAGATATACCGGGTATTAAAAAGAAACCTTCTACATCTGAATTATTAGACTGGATAAAGCTTCTTTTAGCCGAAGATATTTCTCCTGAAGTTTTAAGGCAAAAAGATACTAATAATGCTCTTCCTCCTCTTTATGGTGCGCTTTTAAAGAATGAGGCAGATGTGCATATGTTCGAACGTTTAGCTTTTATAGCAAGACGTGATAATAACTAAATAAAAGGAGTTAATAATGATGTTTTTGAAAAATAAAGTTAATTACTTACTAAAGTCTGTATTTATTATAATATCTTTTTTTACTATTATTTTTTGTTCTAGCTCATATTCTTTTGCAAAAGAAATTTGTTTAACAAATTTTGGTAAAGATCCGGTTGCAATGGTTCTAGGGCAATCTATGCATTGGATAGATACACGTAGGGGTAGATGTATTACAACAAATGAAGTAGAAGCACTTATTCAAAATGTAGATGTTAAAGATGTTTGTTCATTTGATGAAAAAACTACATCAATTGATCTAGTTACATATGCTTGTTTTAGAGTAAAAGGTGAGGCAGGAAAATGCTCCCCAGAAATAGAAAATTGGGAATTTGCTGAAGACTGTGAAAAAAGAGTAAAAAGGTCTAAATAAAACTAAGGTGCAATTTGTTTATAGGTTTTTTACATCAACTTAAGGGTGCAGGTGTCCCTGTATCTATTAGAGAATATTTAGATTTTATTTCTGGATTAGATGCAGGAGTAACAAATTTAGATACTAATTCTTTCTATCATTTTGCGAGAATTTCCTTGGTAAAAGATGAAAGGTACTTTGATAGGTTTGATAGAATATTTTCTGAATTTTTTGAAGGTGCTATAAAAATAGGTGGCGAGATGCTTGGTACTATTCCAGAAGGTTGGATTAAAGATGCTTTACAAAAAAACCTTACAAATGAAGATAAAGAAAAAATCAAATCTTTAGGAGGCTGGGATAAGTTATTAGAAACATTAAAAGAACGTCTAGAGGAACAGAAAAAAAGACATCAAGGCGGAAATAAATGGATAGGAACAGGCGGAACTTCACCTTTTGGATCAGGAGGGTATAACCCTGAGGGAGTTAGAATAGGTAATGAGGGACAAAGACAAGGAAGAGCTGTAAAAGTTTGGGAAAAAAGGTTATGGACAAATTTTGATGACAAAAAAACTTTAGGGATAAGAGATATTAGAGTAGCTGTTAGAAGGTTAAGACATTTTGCAAGAACAGGAACGCCTGATGAATTTGACTTGAAAGAAACTATTAATGCAACAGCAAATAATGGTGGTTATTTAGATGTTAAAATGATGCCTGAAAGAAAGAATAGAATAAAACTCTTATTATTTTTAGATGTTGGTGGGTCTATGGATCCATATATTACAGCTTGTGAAGAGCTTTTTTCTGCATCTAAAAGTGAATTTAAAGATTTAGAGCATTTCTATTTTCATAATTGTCCATATGAAGTTTTATGGAAAAATAATCCACGATCATCTGAAAATATTATGTCTACTTGGGATGTCATTAGAAAATATGGCAGTGATTATAGAGTTTTATTTGTAGGAGATGCTTCTATGAGCCCTTATGAGGTTGCTTACGCAGGAGGTTCCATAGAACACTGGAATGAGGAAGCTGGATCTTTATGGTTAGATAGAATTACTTCTCATTTTGACTCTGTGGCTTGGCTGAACCCAGAAAGTAAAAATATTTGGAACTCTTCTGCTTCTAATAAGATGATACGAGAAATATTTGAAGAAAAAATGTATGAATTAAATTTATCTGGAATTGAAGATGCAATGAAGACTTTATCTCGCTAATTTATATATTAAATCGCTAAATATTTATCTCTGGTTTTAGTATCTTTCTGTAAGGCTTTTAAAGAACCATTCCAAACGGCTTTTCCTCTATCAATAATAATTGCTTTTTCTGCAACTTCCATACAAAAGTGCATATTCTGCTCGGCAAGAAGAATTGTAACACCCAGTTTTTTTAAGTTTTTTAAAATTACAGCAATATCCTCTATAATAATAGGTGCTAATCCCTCAGAAGGTTCATCAAGTAAAAGAATTTCTGGATTTCCTACTAAAGTTCTCGCAATAGAAAGCATTTGCTGTTCTCCACCAGAAAGCTGACCTGCTTGTCTATTCTTTAATTTTACTAACATAGGAAATGTTTCCCATACTTTATCAATTGGCCAGTTATTTTTACCTTCTAGGTTAGATTTTTTTCCTAAATCTATATTTTCTTCTACAGTATGTTCTGGAAAAACTTGTCTATCTTCAGGTACATAACCTATTCCTGCTATGGCTCTTTTACTTGTTGCTTCTTTTATTAATTCATTACCTTTTAATAATATAGATCCAGAATTAACTCTTATTAAACCAGTTATAGCTTTAAATGTAGAGCTTTTACCTGCACCATTTCTACCTAGCAAAGCTATAATATTATTTTTTGTAATATCTAAACTCATATTAAAGAGAACTTGGCTATTGCCATAAAAAGCATTGAGGTTCTGAACCTTTAGAAGTGCCATTATTTTTTTCCTCCGCCTAAATACGCTTTTATAACTTTTTTATTACTTTTTATTTCTTTAGGGCTACCTTGGGCTATTATGCCCCCTTCTTGCAGGACATAAATATTTTGGGCAATATCAAATACAATATCCATATCATGCTCAATAAAAAGAATTGTCATTTTAGTTTTTTTCCAAAGTTTTTGTATTCTATCAATCATTTTCCATCGTTCTTCAGGCCCCATTCCTGCCGTTGGCTCATCTAAAAGGAGCACTTTAGGTTTAAGGGCTAATGCTAAAGCTATATCTAATAATTTTTGATCTCCGTGACTTAATTCTGAGCTTATAGTGTTATATGATTTTTGTAATCCCGCTAATTCAGCAATACCTTCAGCCTCATTATTTATTGAATGGGTCTTAAATCTTGCCCACATATTATTTAACCCATGTTGTTTTGCCAGCAATGCTACTTTAATAGATTCCTTTACGGTTAGTGTTGGAAATATATTTGTAATTTGAAATGCTCGTGCAATGCCTAAATGTGTTATCTCAGATTCTTTTAAATTAGTTATATTAATATTATCGATAAATATTTGCCCCGCATCAATACTAATTTTTCCTGTGATCAAATTAAATAAAGTAGTTTTTCCTGCACCATTAGGACCAATTACAGCATTTATAGAATTAGGTTTTAATTCTAAAGAAACATTATCTGTGGCTAATATGCCCCCAAAACTTTTAGATAACTTATCAATTTTTAACATAATTAAGGTATTACTTTCTATTAAATTTAAATAAAAGCCAATCTAAAAGACCTTTTTTTAGACCTAAGACAAAACATAAAATAACTAGCCCTAGAACTAATCCATAATATCTCGTATTAGCAGTTACAAAATCATTTAGAAGTTCAAAGATTAATGCTCCCATAAGAGGCCCCAAGAAAGACTGCATTCCTCCTAATAAAATCATAAACAGAGGTTCCGCAGATTTAGACCAATAAGCCCATTCAGCATATGCTCCTACATCTAATAAAGCTTGAAGAGAACCTGCTAATCCAGCTATAGAACCAGCAATTATAAATGCAATAAGCTTATGTTTCTGATTGCTAAAACCAAGTGCAGCTGGTCTTTCTGAGTTGTCTCTGATCATTCTTAAGCCATAACCAAATGGAGATTCCATTATTTGTCTAAGAATAACAATAGTGATTACTGATATAAAAATTGTAAATGCATAAAAGTCAAAGGGTCTTCCAAGGTCAATGCCTAAGAAAGGTGGTTTAGGAAACCCTCCCATTAAACCTTGATCTCCACCTGTAATGCTTACTAAAGCTAATATTATACTATAAATCAACATTTGAAATGCTAAGGTAAGAAAAGAAAAATATATGTCATTAAGTCTAATGCATATTACTCCTATAAGAGCTGCTAAAATGCTAGATATTAATACAGCCAAAGTCATAGCTATAGGAATAGAAAGTCCTCCCAAGCTTAATACTAAGTCAGATTGTAAAAATAGCCCTAAGGTATATGCGCCTGATGCAAAAAATGCAGCATGACCAAAAGCTATTAAACCTAGATAACCTATTAATATATTTAAAGACATAGCAAATAAACCTAGGATAAACACTTTTTGAATTATGTCGTGAACACCTGGGTCAGGAAAAATATAGTAAAAAACTATTAGTGTAAGCCATACAATGAGACCTAAAAATACATCTCTATGAAAATTGTCTTTATATAAAAAACTCATTATTTTTTTTTCCCCATTAACCCCTGAGGTCTCAATATAAGAACAAGCACCATAATCATAAACATTAAACCATCAGTAAATAAAGGCATTGCAACGGCACCGAAAGATCTTGCCATACCAATAATTAATGAAGCTAAAAAGGCGCCACTAATAGACCCCATTCCGCCTATGACTGTTACTATAAAAGATTCTATTATTATAGAGTTTCCCATGCCTGAAACTACACTGCCTACACTAGCTGCTAAGGCACCACCTAATCCAGCTAAAAAACTACCTAGCATAAAAACTCCCGCTCTCAATAAATTAATATTAACTCCTAGAGCTTCTAACATTTTTGGATTAATTGCAGCTGCTCTAACAAGTCTGCCAAATCTTGTTTTTGTCATGATGAACCATAAAATTAATCCTACTGTAAAACTCATGGCAATTATTGCTAAATGAAAAGGTGGGATTATTGCATCAAAAATAAATAATGGAGGAACTTGAAATAATTCTGGTACACCTAAACCAGATAAGAATTCATCTCCCCATATTATCATTACTAAATCATCTAATATTAAAACTACTGAATAACATAATAATATTTGGACAAGTAATTCTGCATTATAGACTCTGCTTATAAGGATTCTTTCAAATAGAATTCCAAATATACCTACCCCTAAAGCACCTAGAATAACGGATAAACCAAAATGTCCTGTTATAGACATAACCTGCCAAGAAAAATAAGCTCCTAGCATATATAGTGCTCCATGAGCAAAATTGATTACACCAAGGACGCCAAAAACTAAAGTTAAACCAGATGCAACTAAAAATAGTAACATACCAATTTTTAATCCTCCTGCCGCTTGTGTTAGTAGACAAGCAGGGGATATGATGCAATCAAAGAGAGCAAAAATTTCCATGAAATAGCCTTCTTAATTAGAATATAAAATAATTAAAAATATTAATTACAGCCAGTTTTTATCAGCTAACCAAATTTTTTCAAGTTCTTTTATAGTATCCCAATCTGCTGCCTGAATATCAGTCATGTAGGGCTCATTCGAAACAGTAGTACCCCATCCAATTGAATAATCTATAATTGTTTGGTCCCTATCTCTGATAGAAACAGAATTATTATTACCAACACCCATAAAGGACTTTCTTGTTTTTCCTTTTATAGCTTCCGCTAACTTTTTATTATCTGTGCTCCCAGTTTCTTTTAAAGCATTAATTAAAAAGTCTATTGCAACTGATGCTGACCATGACCAATTAGTTGGGTGGTCTTCATAAAGGTCTGTATAAGACTTGTCATAATCTCTATTTTCTTGGGTGTTAGGCCAAGCTGCTACGTATCTAGTTCCAGAGTGTAAACCTTCAGGAAGTTTCTTAATCGCACTCATGGTAGTATAATCAGCTAGATTAATTGCAAAAAGCTCAGTATTTTTAAAAATTCCATATAATGAAGCTTGATCTATGAAAGACACAAGGTCACCACCCCAAAGGCTTGTATATACTGCATCTGGTTTTTTTCTCGCTATCTGTGTGATAACTTCAGTATAATCAGGTTGGAATATCTTAGGCCACCCTTTTCCTACTACCTTAGCTCCCGGAGAAAATTTTTCTAAAGCCCAAAAAAATGTATCATCACTATCTCTTCCGTAGGCATAGTCTGGGTTTACTGACATCCATGTTTTTAGACCTTTATCTTTAGCTATTTTTGCTGCATATTTTGCGCTTCCTACTGAATCATGAATACCTTGTCTAGAAAACCTAAATGTATTCCATGCTCGAATGGATGGGTTTGCAGTTAGAGAGGTTGTTTCAGATACAGAATGAAGACAAAGGGTGCCGCTTTCACGAACCACTTCTTGAACAGCAAAAGATGCGCCTGAGGCTTCAGCATTAATAATAACATCAACTTTATCTGAATTTATAAAATCTCTGCATACTCTTGCAGCTTCATCTGGCTTAGCTCTACTATCTCTTACTATTAATTCAATATTACGTCCATCTAAACCACCAGCATTGTTAAAATTATTAACTGACATTTTTATTGCATTGGTTACAGAAATCCCTAATTGTGCAACTCTTCCAGATAGTATAGTAGGAATTCCTATTTTAATATTATTTTCAGCTTTAAGAATGTTTGGAAAGCCAGTTAAAGCAAAAATAGAAGCTGAACTTGCACTTGTTTTTAAAATAGCTCTTCTAGAATATTTATTTATTTTTTTCATTTAATTCCTCACATTTTACATGTATTATTTTAATTTAACTTCTATTTTCCATAATCATAATTGGTGATATATTTCCTTCTAATCTAATTAAGTCTCCACAGCTGTCAATGCAATTGTCTATTACTACTTTTATACAAAAATTAGCAACAATAACTTCTTTATGCAGATATAAAGGAAAATTATAGCCTTGCTTTTTGGCTGATTGTGCAATTTGAATTTTTTCATTAATCCTTATTTGTAAAGCACTTTCGCAAAGATTAGCGCTGATAGTCATATTGCCATTTATTATTCCATTAACTTTTTTTATTTTTATTAAGTTAAGATTAATATTATACGTTCCAATATCAGATGCATTTTTATTTTTAGTACTAATTTCATAATCACAGGTAATTTTATTTGATTCATTTTGGCATTCTATATTATCTGCATAAATATTTTTAACATTAAATAACATGAATATAGTAGCTAGTATTATTAGGTTTTTATTTTTAAACATTTTCTATTTCTATAATTTTAAGTTTTTTTAAATAATACTACTCGAATAATACTATTAATGTATAAAAACAATAATAAAAATTTTTAAATAATTAATTTTGAGGAGGTTGCAATGAGGTTAAAGAATAAAGTAGCGATTGTTACAGGGGGAGCATCAGGCTTTGGAGAAGGAATTGCTAGACGTTTTGCAAAAGAGGGTGCTCAAGTAGTCGTTGCAGACATAAATATAGAAGGAGCAGAAAATATAGCTTCTGAAATTAATAAAGATGGAGGTAATGCTATAGCTTTTGGAGTGGATGTTTCCAATAGTAGTCAAACAAAAGAAATGATGGATAGAAGTTGTGAAGCTTTTGGGAAGTTAGATATTCTCATTCAGAATGCAGCTATAGGAATGAGGCCTACGCCACTTATTGAAACATCAGAAGAAGAGTTTGATGCTTTATTTAATATTAATGTGAAATCAGTTTATTTAGGTGCTGTTCATTCCGTACCAATTTTTAGAAGACAAAAAGCACCTGGAGTTATTATTAATACTGTTTCAACCGCAGCTATTAGGCCCAGACCTGGTTTAACAGCTTATAATGCTAGTAAGGGAGCTTTAGTAACTATGACTAAAGGCTTATCACTTGAGCTAGCACCAGAAAATATAAGAGTAAATGGACTTTGCCCTGTTGCGGGAGACACTGCAATGTTAGATGGTTTCTTGGGCGAGGGTCCTAAAAAAGAATCATATAATAAGTTTGTTTCAACAGTACCTTTAGGACGTTTATGTCAGCCTAGAGATATGGCAAATGCAGCTTTATATTTAGCTTCTGATGAAGCTGATTTTATAACGGGAGTAATGCTCGAAGTAGATGGAGGTAGATGTGTTTAGAATGTGGTTGAGAGGCAGTCGCATTTATAAGTAAAATAACCGTAATATTACATGATATATACCGTTTAGAATAAATATAAAAAAAGCTTGCCCTGGCTAATTTACTGCGCTAGCTTTCTCTATACGAGGGAGTTTAGGGGAGGATATTAATTAAAGGGTTAAACCTTTGATATGGGTTCTACTTATTAAACCTAATATATATTCTTTAAATTCCTACATTATATAAACATTCACACAGTGGAGGTAATATGGCTGTATTGAATATCAATGGACTATCTTACGTAGCCGATGCACCAGCAGATACTAGACTATTATGGGTTATTCGTGAACATTTACGTTTAACTGGTACTAAGTTTGGTTGCGGCATGGGTTTATGTGGAGCATGTACTGTTCATCTAGATGGTGAAGCAGTGCGTTCTTGTCAAATCGAATTAGCAGATGCAGAAGGTTCTAGAATTACTACTATAGAAGGTTTAGATCCAAAAGGTCAGCATCCAGTGCAACAAGCATGGCTTGAGCTACAAGTACCACAATGTGGTTACTGTCAGTCAGGTCAAATGATGAATGCTGCTGCTTTCTTAGACACAAATCCAACACCAAGTGATTCAGATATACTTGATGCAATGCAAGGTAATTTATGTCGTTGCATTACATACAACAGAATCAAACAAGGTGTTCGTCGTGCATCAGAAATTATGGGAGCATAGTACATGACTAAATTTGATAAAAATTTAAAAGGAATCTCACGACGCGAAATGCTTGTGGGTTCTGCTGTAGCTGGAACAGGCTTAGTAGTAGGTTATTCTGGTCTTTCAAGTGTAGCTGGTGGTGGTGCTCGTGAAGCTCTTGCTGCTGGATCATTTGATCACCAAGTATTCTTAACTATGGATGCTTCAGGTACTGCAACTGTTCACATTACTAAAGCTGAAATTGGTCAGCATGTTGGTACTGCTTTAGCACAAGCTGTTGCTGAAGAGTTAGAAGTAGACTGGAATGATGTAAGAATTGATTATCCAGATACTGCTGAAAAATGGGGCTTTATGATTACAGGTGGTTCATGGTCAGTAAATTGGACTTTTGATCGTAACTCAAGAATCGGTGCATCTGCAAAGATAGCTTTAGTTGAAGCAGGCGCTAGATTAATGGGCGTTCCTGCAGCACAATGTACAGCAAGCAAATCAGTTGTAAGTGATAGTGTTTCTGGTGCTTCAAAAACTTATTCTGAAATTTTAAGTACAACAACAATTGATCGTACTTTCACAGAAGAAGAAATGAAGGGTCTAACACTGAAAAA
>CAWVYV010000031.1:0-9878 GCA_963934475.1 uncultured Alphaproteobacteria bacterium
GTTATTTCTTTCCCAATATTTGGTTTATAGAATGTTGTAGTAATACCCATATTACTAAGTAGGCCTTTTGCAAGATTTCTTGATACACCATAGGCGCTATCTGTCATTAATATATGGTCGCCTGTCTTTAATACAGCTAGTAAAGATGCAACTATTGCTGCAGTTCCTGATGAAGTGGCAACAGCAGAGTAACCTTCATCAATTTTTGCAATTGCTCTTTCAAATTCAAAAGTTGTAGGGCTTCCAAACCTTCCATAAGACAAAATTTGTGAGTTTTTATTTTTAATGCTTTTCTTCATCTCTTCAACGTCTTTAAACAGAACAGTTGATCCTTTGTATATAGGACTATTTACAAAGGCGGTCTTATTATTTCTATCTTTTCCAGCTAAAATTATTTTTGTGTCATTTTTATATTTTTTATTATTCATATATTTTTTCTTTATTTTATTTTACAATATTATTGTAAATTTATTATTGAATTGGTTCAACTATGTCACTGTATAAAAGTTTAAGCTTTACCCAAAAGATGTTAGTTTCAATGCTTGCCGGTGCTATTATAGGTATTATATTAAATAATATAGATGCTTATCATGGCATAATAAATGAATATTTATCTAATGGGCTTTTTGATGTCGTTGGAAAACTTTTTGTAAATAGTTTAAAAATGTTAGTAGTTCCTTTAGTTTTTTGTTCAATCACTGTTGGAATAACCTCATTAGGTGATTTGGCTCTAATGGGAAGAATTGGCATAAAAGCAATTTTCATATATTTAATCACAACAGCAGTAGCTATATCATTAGCTATTGTGCTTTCAATAATTATTAATCCAGGCCAAGGTTTTGAAGTAAAAGAATCAGTTACTTTTACAGCTAAAGAAGCTCCAGCACTATCATCAGTTATAACCTCTATAATTCCTTCAAACCCTATACTTGCTATGGCTGAAGGAGAGATGCTTCAAATAATTTTATTTGCTATTATTTTAGGTATTGCAATTACAATAACGGGCAAGAATGCTGAACCTTTTAAAAAGGGATTGCAAAGTTTAAATGATATTATGATGTCAATGGTTTCAATTGTTATGAAATTTGCACCTATTGGTGTATTTTTTTTAATTGCAAAAACATTTTCAACGCAGGGTATATCTATGATTGTGCCTTTAGCCTCTTATTTTTTTACTGTAACTATTGTTTTGCTACTTCATGTTTTGTTAACCTATTCATTTTTTTTAAAATTTGTTGGAAAAGTTTCTCCTATACTCTTTTTAAAAAAGATTCGCACAGCAGTAGTTTTTGCTTTTAGTACAGCTTCATCGAATGCCACTATTCCTGTAACTTTAAATACTGTTGTAAAAAGATTAGGAGTTAATAAGGCAATTGCATCATTTACTGTTCCTTTAGGAGCAACTATAAATATGGATGGGACTGCAATAATGCAAGGAGTTGCAACTGTTTTTATAGCAACTGTATATGCAGTAGATTTAAGCATAGGAGATTATTTAGCTGTTATACTTACAGCGACTCTTGCCTCCATTGGCACGGCTGGTGTGCCTGGGGTTGGATTAATTATGCTTACTATGGTATTAACTCAAGTTGGGCTTCCGGTAGAAGGGGTGGCCTTAATAATTGGTATTGACAGATTGCTTGATATGATGAGAACTTCTGTTAATATTACAGGAGATAGTATGGTTTCTATAATAGTAAGCAAATCAGAAAATAGTTTTGATGAAACTATATTTAAGGATCCTAAAGCAGGTATGTGATTATGTTTCTATTAAGTTTTTTTTATTTGAGCCCCATTCACTCCAAGACCCATCATAAACCTGCCAATTATTTTTTCCTATAAGTTCTAGTGCAAATGCTAATACGCAAGCAGTAACTCCAGAACCACAAGTGGATATAATATTTTTATTAAAATTAAAATTATTACTATTAAGTATATCTAAGATTTGTTCTTGTTTCAGAAAATAACCATCATTTAAAAATAAATTAAATGGGATATTTATAGAATTAGGAATGTGCCCTTTTTGAAGTCCTGGTCTTGGCTCCTCTTCTGTACCTTTAAATCTTCCTATTGATCTAGCATCTACTATTTGGTGCTCATTTTTATTAAGAGAATCTATAACATCACTATTAGTAGCTAATAATTTTTTATTAATCTTAGCAATATATGTGCTCTTTAATACTTTAGGTATAGTTATACTATTCTCTCCATTAATGTTTAACCAAGCTATTAAACCACCATTTAAAATAGAAATATTTTTATGCCCAAATAATTTAAATAGCCACCAAGCTCTGGGTGAAGCACCTATTCCATCATGCGAGTATAATATAATATGTTTTTTATTATTTACCCCTAGTTCTTCCATATTATTTATAAATTGTGACTCAGTGGGCACTGTGTGTGGAAAGTCTGACTCTATATTACAAACTTTATCAATATCAAAGAAAAGAGCATGGGGTATATGACTTTTTTTATATTCCTCATAGGCATTTCTTTCTTGATTTGGTAAATACCAAGATGCATCTAATACAATAATATTGTTTTGCCATATTTTATTATTATATAGCTTTAATAAATCACTAGCTTCAATTAACAATTTTTATACTCCTGTATATTTAGCTAGGTTTTCCTTTACCTTTTTTTGCCATACCTTTTTGGGGGTCATAGCCTATAGTAGCAAATGTAAGAAACAAGATTGTACAAAGCAAAGTAACTATTAAGCCAGGAACATATATTTGACCAAGAGAAGCCCACCTAACTAATTCAACTCCATAAGTAAATGGGTTTATATTTGCAATCCACCAAACAAATTCTGCTCCATTATCTTTTAACCTCCATAATGGGTACAACGCAGAAGATATAAAAAACATTGGAAAAATAACAAAATTCATGGTGCCCGCAAAGTTTTCTAATTGTTTTATATATACTGATATTAATAACCCTAATGCTCCGAGCATCATGCCAAATAAAATAGTTGCAGGTAATATATATAGCCACCCTATTACAGGTGTTGAAAAATTTACTACAAGATTAATGATTGGAACACAAATAATTATAAAAACATAAGCTTGTATAACAGATAAAAAAGTTCCAGATAATAGTTTTGCTGTAAGGAGATACCATCTAGGTAAGGGTGCAGTTAATAATAATCTCATAACTCCCATTTCTCTGTCATAAACCATTGATAAAGATGACTGCATTCCGCTGAACAATAGTACCATACCTATAAGGCCTGGCACTATATATTCAAAATAATTAACATTTTGAATAGGATAAGGGTGATTTAACCCAGGGTCTACACCGGTAACAGATCCAACTCCAGCAGCAAAAACAAAAAGCCAAAGTGCAGGTCTGACAAATGCGGATAATAACCGACTTTTTTGATGAAAAAACTTTACAGCTTCTCTATATGTAAGGCCACGTAATGCTAATATTGCATGTTTTGTTTGCAAAATATTCTCCCTATCTAACTAATTTGCGCATTTACTTGTTTTATTGTCCATTCCTATAGTATCTAAATTATTTTCACGATGAACAAAGCTATTTAAAGGGGCTATACTAGTAACCCAGTTTTCAGTAGAAAGCATAATAGGTTGTCTTAATTGCCTATTCCATGGCCTAAAGTTTAAGATAGGTCCTTTGGACCCATCTAATTTAAAGTTTTCATTAACAAAAGCATCACTAAAAGAAAAATTTTCATTATCTTTAAATCTCACTAGTGCTTCAGCCACAGCTCTCATGGCAACCCATGCTGCCCAATCTTCTTCAGTCATTCTTCTTTTATGCATTCTTTCGAATCTTCCATGAACTTGAGGTGCTCCATGTCTTAAATAAGACCAATGCCAAGCGCGAGGTACCAGGCCAGATGATCCAATTACAATTGATGATCTATGGGTAGCATATGGTACTCTATAACTAAATTCTTTATGTGTATCTGCTATATATACAGCATCATATTTTGCGGAACCTGTTAAAAAATCTAAATCATTTTGATCTCTAGATCTAGGGTCATTTCCTAATAAAAAATTTCTTTTATCGGTAATTTTTAAACCAAATTGTTTAGCGGATTCTACAAAAGATTTAGATTTAGCTTTATCAACGTCTAAAGGGCCAGTAAGTACTAGTACTTTTCTCCATTTTTTCTCCGATAAATATTGAGCTAAACTATCAGATAACATTCTTTCACTTGGGATAGTATGAAATAAATTTTTATTACATTGTGAAGATCTTAATTCATTATTTTTAGAAGAAACATTTATGGCCGTAATATCAAGGTCATTAATTTTATTAGTAATTTTTAATAATTCAGCTACGGGAAAATCTAATAAAATAAACTTTATATTATTTTCTTTAATATGTTTATATACAGCTTCAGCAGCTTCTTCATTAGGTTTTATTCTCTTTTTTACTAAATTAAATTTGACTTTAGACATTCTTTGGAAAGGTTTAATGTCTTTTAAACCCAACTCAGCTCCTGCAACAGGTCTTTTATACAGCTGGTTAGTATTTGAACGAATATCAACAGGATGAACACCCCATATATCGTATCGAATATCTTCTTCTAAATCATAATAACCTATATTAAAAATTGGGTTTTCTTGTGCATTTAAAATATTAACAGGAATAAGGCAAATTGCTAATATAGTTACCTTTAAAGAAAATAATCTCATTTAATCAATTATCCTCACGGTATGTGGTGTTCTTCCTACAGCAATAGATTTTATAGAAGCTCTTTTATCAGTATCTATAATCGAAATATCATCACTATTTCCGTTAGTAACGATTAAAGTTTTATCATCTGAAGATATAGCTGCTCCCCATACTCTAGAACCTGCTAAAATATAATCAATCACTTCATAATTTTCTGTTTGTACTACAGCAACATGTTTTGATCTGCCTAATGTGATATAAGCTAGGCTTCCATCATTACTCATAGCAAAATCAACAGGTGTAATTTCTGTACTTCGTATACCTTTTTTTTCAAATTCTATATTGTGAATTACTTTAAAGCTATTCGTGTCTATTACACTAACTGTTCCACCTAGCTCATTTGTAACCCAGTACTCTTGGCCATTTTTTGTAAATGCACCTCGCCTAGGTCTGTTTCCTACTAATACTTCTTCTATGACTTTTCCTGCCCAGGGGTCTATAATAAGAACTGTATTAGTGCCTTCTGACGTAATATATACAAGCTTGCCATCAGGAGAAAAATTTACACCTTCAGGTTCAATACCTACATCTTCTATTACTCTTATAATTTTACCTGTATTAACGTCTATAACAGTTGCAGCATTATCATCTTCATTAGAGACTACTGCTATTTTACCATTAGGGCTTATATCAAAAATTTCAGGGTCATCACCTGTTTCTAAATTTCCAATAATCTCATATGTATTCATATCTATTATATTAATAGTGTCATCTTCACTTGCTGCAACTAAAAGGCTATTAGAGTTGGCAACGTAATGCATATCTCTTGGTCGGTTACCGCTATCAATTGTAGCAATAACTTCATAGGTTTTTAAATCTATGATAGTTATATTATCACTGCCTTCATTAGAAATAAGAATAGTTTCTGAGTTAGCACCAAAAGAAACTAATAGCGCACTTATAAAGCCTAATTTAATGAAATTTTTATAAATAAAATTAATAAATCTCATAGTATTTTCCTTATTTAAGAGGTTAAAGATACAAAAGCATCATGCAAAGTATCTTTATTATATTCTTTAGTTATATTTTGAGGTGTATCTTTTTTAATAATTTTTCCTTTATTTAAAATAATAACCGTGTCAGATTTTTCTGCTTCATCAACTAAATGTGTTGCCCAAAGCACGGCCATTTTTCTTTCTTTTTTAAGCTTTATAACATAATCCAATAAATCTCTTCTACTTTGCGGGTCTAGTCCCACTGTAGGTTCGTCTAATAAGAGCAGCTTTGGTTTATGTAATAAAGATCTTGCTAATTCTACCCTACGTTTTTGACCGCCTGAAAGAGATCTAACTTTATCATTAATTCGGTCAGATAAATTGACTTGCTCTAATTCTATTATAACTCTCTTTTTAAATTCTTTGTCGTTAATGCCATGAAGATTACTATGAAACTTTAAATTCTCCATAACTGTTAAGTCCATATCTAGGGTAATCTGTTGAAACACAACGCCAATATGAGCTAAAGCATTTATTGCATTACTTCTCATATCAAAATCATTTATTAAAACATTACCTTTTTCAGAAACAAATAATCCTGTTAAAATTTGAAATAAAGTAGTTTTCCCTGCACCATTTGGGCCTAATAAAGAAGCATATTCTCCTTCAGCCAATGAAAAGCTTACGTCATTAAGTGCTTTTATTAAGCCATATGATTTGGATAACGATTTTATATCTAAAGTTATATTTTCCATTATTTCTCTCGTTTCCTTATATTATATTTTTCCAGATAAAATTTCTGGATATGTTATTATCAATTCTGTTCTTATTTTTTCCATTTGATCATCTTCAGTTTTTCTTGGTCGTTTCATATCTATTTTTAAGTCATGAATAACCTGAGACGGTCCTTTAGAAAGAAAAAGAATTCTGTCACCTAGGTATATGGCTTCTCTTAAATCATGAGTTACAAAAATTATAGTAGTTTTTTGATTTTCCCATAATTTTATTAACATTTTTCTAAGTAAGTTAGCTACTGTGAGATCAAGAGAAATAAAAGGCTCATCTAATAATAATATTTTAGGCTTATTAACAAACGCTCTTGCTATCGCAACTCTTCTCTGCATTCCTCCAGATAATTGAGAAGGAAATGAATTCATATATTTAGTTAATCCCATTTCATTAATTAGTTCTTCACTATGAGAGATCTCTTCAGCAGTTTGTTTGGTAACTATGGATACATTTTGTTTTACCGTTAACCAGGGCATTAATCTAGGTTCTTGAAACATGTAACCTATTGGCCATTCATTTGGCAATGTTCCATCTTGATATCTTATAGAACCTTCTAATTTTGTATCAAGGCCAGATAGCAAGTTTAACAGAGTTGTTTTCCCACAACCGGATGGGCCCACTAAGCAACAAAACTGTCCTTGCGGCACAATAAATTCCATATCTTTAATGGCATTATTATAAGTGTTTTGATTTTTATCTTCATATCCTTTTGAAATAATGTTTACAAATAAATCATGAGGCTTTTTTATTATGTTGTTCTCCATTTATTTAGCCTCCTTTCAATAGGGCTTATAATAGAATATTCTACAATTATCATTACTGTAACAAAGGATAAGGTGTATGCAAATAGCGATGCTATATCAAATAAATTGAAAAACTCATTTAATTTATAGCCTATTCCATTACTTCTTCCTAAAAGCTCTACTACTAATACTATTTTCCATATAAGAGATATGCCACCTCTTGCTGCAGCCATTATAAATGGGTATAGCTGAGGTAGAAAAAAATTAAAAAATTTCTTTTTATAACTAACCTTAAAAACATCTGCTACCTCTAGAATTTTTCTATCAATTGCTCTAGTTCCCTCTCTAATAGTTACTAAAACATTAGGTATTTTGTTCAGTGATACTGCAGTGATTGCAGCAATTTCGTTAAGCCCAAACCAAACATAGCATAAAATAATTATTACTAGGGCAGGTGTATTAAGCAATAGAATATGCCATCCATCTAGCATAATATTAAGATTCTTTTTAGACCCCATTGCAATACCTAATCCGGTTCCGACTAGCATAGCAATTGTAAAGGCTAATATTACGCGCCAAAGAGTTACGCCTAGATGATATAACATTTCACCATATATCATTTCATCATAGAAAATAATTAAGACTGTTTTTGGAGAAGGCATTACATCACTATTAATTAAAAGCGCTGCCATTTCCCAAATAAATAGTAATAAAAGGAACGAAAAAATTCTTACATTTCTAGCATTTTGTACAAAATAATCAGTAAAAATATTTTTAAAAAATCTATTTAACATTATTTATCCCAAATTACTCCATCAGATAACTCTTTACTATTACCAACCAAATCTCTACCTCCAATTTCAGCTAATATCTTAAAAGCATTTTTTATAGCAGATTTATATTCAGCTGCATTATTAGAAGGTATACCATTTCTGAATCCTTCTTTTAAAGCTTCTAATGTACTGGCATTTTTTGCACCAGTAAGTTTTTGTATTCTTTTCCATTCTGCATCACTAGTCCTTAATATTTCTCGAGCTTCTTCTGATGCTGCTATAAAGCTTTTTAGTGTACCTTTATTCTCATTTGCCCATTCTTCACTAAAAACGTACCCAATTAATGGCAGTGATTTTCCTATTCCAAGCTTTGGTAATATTTCCTCTACTGAAATTATTTTTCTAAAATTTAGAGCTTTTAATCTAGCCGTATAATTCCAATAATTAAATGCACCATCTAATTCTCCTCTGCTAACCATACCATTTATTAGAGGTGGAGCTGCATAAGCAGGTTCTATATGTTTTGCTATATCATATCCTAATACTTTAATTGTATATGCACGAATTAAAATCCAACTTTTATCAATGCTTCCTCCTGCGATACCTATTTGAGCATCTTTCATATTCTTTATAGATGTAATAGGGCTATCATTAGAAACCATTAAGGCACCAGCAGCTGTAGAATAAGGTATTAATGTAAAGTCCTTACCTTTATCCCTTTGCCTACTTACCCAAACCCAGTCGGTTACAATAACGTCCACTGACTTAGACATAAGTGCAATAGCAGAAGCATTTTTATTAGTTAAGTAAGTTATGTCTAGATTAATACCATACTTAGCATCAAGGCCATGTTCTTTAATGACATTAAGCTCCCAGTTAACAGTACCGTATTTTAATACAGATAATCTAATATCCGCGGCCAATAATGCGTTAGATAATAAATAAAGAGTAACCAATAAGAATGATAATAATTTAATAATTTTTTTCATAATAACTTTCTAAGCCTAAAATAATAATCACTATATACAAAAACATACATATAGACATAAATTAAGTGTTCTATAAATTAATTTAATAGGTAAGTAAAATTACAATTTATTAATGTTTAGAAACTATATAATATAGATAAACAATAATATTTGAGAAATAGGATAAAATATAAAGAATTAATAGAAAAAAATTGTAACAAAAAATCCCAGAAAACCATCATAAATAATAAAAAAATAAGGATTAAAAAAATTATTTAAAAAAAAAAGAAAAATATCTTTGACAGTTAGTTAAGACAGACGTATACAATCCATTCACCCGATAAAAAAAGTAATACATTCGGATGTTTGTTAAAAACGGACATAATATAATTTATAATTATGATCGTTTAATTTGCTGTTTGAAATTGTTAATATTAAGAAAGGGATGCGTAGGCGGCGATTTGTCGTGCAAGCGATTTCGGCGATACGCATTTTTGAATACTCTTTAAATTAAGACGTTTGTACGATAGTTTTATTACTATTGTATTTTAGTTTAAAGTTTCGTTATGCATAACGTCGGGTCAGCATTTGTCCTCGCAAGAGGACACAATTCCTCCCTCGTAAGAGGGAATTAGAATCAAACTTGAGAGTTTGATCCTGGCTCAGAGTGAACGCTGGCGGCACGCCTAACACATGCAAGTCGAGCGATAAGCTAACTTCGGTTAGTGGACAGCGGCGGACGGGTGAGTATCGCGTGGGAATTTACCATAGAGTGGGGGACAACTGCTGGAAACGGCAGCTAATACCGCATACGCCCTAAGGGGGAAAGGCTTCGGCCGCTCAATGAGAAGCCCGCGTACGATTAGTTTGTTGGTGGGGTAATGGCCTACCAAGACTACGATCGTTAGCTGGTCTGAGAGGACGATCAGCCACACTGGGACTGAGACACGGCCCAGACTC
>CAWVYV010000032.1:0-9473 GCA_963934475.1 uncultured Alphaproteobacteria bacterium
ATAAAGAGATGATTAATCATATTGAAGATATTTGCTTTAAAGCTTATAAAGCATCGTACACCTTATCTCATGCCACAAAAAATTCTAAAAATGAAGCTTTAGAAAAAATTGCAATAAGCATCCAGAAAGATAGGCTATTAATTCTAGAGGCTAATATCATTGATATGGACTTAGCAAAAAAAAATAAGGTTTCAGAAGCTCTTTTAGACAGACTATTTTTGGATGAAAAACGTATAGATAGTATAATAAATGGCATATATAATATAATAGACTTAGAAGATCCAATCGGCACTGTAATTAAACGCTGGAAGCCATCAAATGAAATAGATATGAAGCAAATACGCGTTCCTATTGGAGTTATTGGAATAATATATGAGTCTAGGCCTAATGTTACAGCAGATGCTAGTGCCTTAGCATTAAAGTCAGGGAATTCTATAATTTTAAGAGGTGGCTCAGAAAGTTTTTACTCAAGTTCAGCTATAGTTAAGTCTATAAAAAATGGATTAAAAGAATCAAAAATATCTGAAGATTGTGTTCAGATGATTAACACTATTGATAGAGATGCTGTTGGCTTACTATTAAATATGAGTAAATATGTTAACCTAATTATTCCACGTGGAGGTAAAGCATTAATTGAAAGAGTTCAAATAGATAGTAAAATACCAGTTTTATCTCATTTAGATGGTTTATGTCACACGTATATAGATGTAGATGCTAATAAGGCTATGGCTCTAGATATTGTTCTCAATGCAAAAATGCGAAGAACAGGAATTTGTGGTGCGACAGAAACATTACTATGCCATAAGGATGCAGTAGATACTATTCTACCTAATATAATTAATAAGCTATTAGAGCAGGGATGTGAAATAAGAGCAGATAAAAGTATCCAAACTTTGAATAAAGCTATTAAGAATGCTACAATAGAAGATTGGCAGACTGAATATCTAGATAAAATACTATCTATAAAATCTGTTGAAAATGTTTCTGAAGCAATAAAGCATATTGAAAAGTTTGGATCTAATCATACAGATGCCATCATAACTGATAATAAGGATACCGCCGAAGTTTTTCTAAAAGAAGTAAATAGTGCAATAGTTGTGCATAATGCTTCTACACAATATGCGGACGGTGGAGAATTTGGAATGGGTGCAGAAATGGGAATAGCCACCGGTAAGTTGCATGCAAGAGGTCCTGTAGGCTTGGAACAATTGACAACATATAAGTATCAACTTCGAGGCAATGGCCAGGTAAGGCCCTAGATTTTCCTATGAACAATAATAACTATTATAAATCTATAGGCCTAACCAAAAGAAGAAATATGAAAATTGGATTATTAGGAGGTTCCTTTAATCCTGCTCATGATGGACATATTTACATATCAAATGAAGCACTAAAACGGTTAGAACTTGATGAAATTTGGTGGCTAGTAAGTCCACAAAATCCTTTAAAGTCAAATTCGACCAGTGCTCCAATGAAAATTAGATTGGAAAATGCTAGAAGTATTGCAAAAGGCCACAATATTAGAGTTGAAGACCTTGAGACAAAATTTAAAACAAATTTTACATCTAAAACTTTAGAATTTATAATAAAAAGATATAGTGGAAGTAGCTTTATTTGGCTAATGGGAGCAGATAATCTAGTAGAAATTAATCGTTGGTTTAAATGGAAGAGTATATTTCAGATAATGCCAGTTGCAGTTTTTAATAGAGATGTTTATTCTTACAGCGTAATAAACTCTATTGCAGGAAAGCACTATTATTCAAAGCTACATAAAACTAAAGATTCAAAATCTATTTTTAAAAAACCTCTACCAGTTTGGCAATTTTTGCATATTAATAAGAACCCATTATCGTCAACTTTATTAAGATTAAAAAATAATCAAAAATAGGAAACGCATTAAAAATGAATAATAAAAAACTAAATAATTGTATAGAAAAAATATTAAGTGATGGTAAGGCAGAAGACATAATATCTATATCATTAAAAGGCAAGTCTTCAATAGCTGATTATATGATTATAGCCAGTGGCAGCTCAACCAGGCACGTCAGCGCGCTATCTAATCAAGTTGCAACTCAGCTTAAAATACTAGGCTATCAAGTGTTCTCAATAGAGGGGCAAAGAAGTGGCGATTGGGCTTTGGTTGATGCAGGAGACGTAATTGTTCATCTATTCAGGCCTGAAGTTAGAGATTTTTATAATTTGGATAAAATGTGGCTTGCTCCAAAAGATAAAGCCATGGAAGAGAATATCTAAAAAGTAGTATGCGTATAGAATTTAATTATGTATTAAAAATATTTATATTATCTGTATTCATTTTTCAGACTTGCCCACTATACGCTAAAGAAAAAATTAATAAAAAAGAATATCTTCAAGAATTAGAAAATATTAAAGCTCTAATAATAAAAGATAAGCAAAAAATACAAAATTTAGATAAAAAATTACAAAGCATTTCAAAAAATATAAAAAATATTAGAAATAATATTTTTTATAACAATAAAAAAATTAAGAAATATAATGAAAAAAAAATATTTCTTACAAAAAACTTATCTGAAGTAGAAGGTTTAATTGTAAACCTAAAAACTAGCAAAAAAGAATATGAATATACTATAGATAGAATATTACTTTTGATCTTTATAAATAAAAAATTTAGTTATGATACAAATATTAAAAAAAAAATAATTCTAGATTCTTTATTGAATCAAAATATATACAATCATGAACAGCTTAATAAAATTATTACTAATTCTTTAAAAAAGCTATTTCTAGTAAAAAAAGAAATAAAGAATATTAATAAGCACCTTATTAATATTAGTAATAAAAATGTTATTCAAGATTTATTAGTTATAAATACAGCCTCAGAAGCCCTTACTGTCTCTAGAAAAAGATCATTAAAAAAAAATATTAACAATAATGAAAACCAAAAAGATAGAATAACTAAAATACTTAGTTCATTAAAAAAAAACTATACTCAAAATCCTCTTAAAAAAGTTACATGGAATAGATTTTATAAAAATAATTTAATATTACCTTTTAAAAATATAAGAAAACCAGAAGGCGTTATTTACAAATTTACAAAACAAACAGAAATTATTTCTCCAGTATCAGGTAAGGTAGTATTCTCAAACTATTTTAAAGGCCATAAAAATATGTTTATTATTGATCCTGGATTTGGTTTTCATGTTATACTTTCAGGATTAGATGAGATATACTATAAAATAGGATCAAATATAAATGTTGGAGAAAAGATAGGTATAATTAGAATAAACAAATCTAATCCTCAAGAGCTTTACGTAGAAGTAAGGCAAAAAGGTAAACCTATTAATCCAATAAAATGGTTAATTAAAAAATAGTAAAGGTGAATAATAATGAAATATTTTAAGTTAAACAAGATAGCTACTAGTGGTTTTACAATATTTATTTTAATATTATTTAGCTTTAGTATTAAAGCAGATGAAAAAGAAACTAATGTATATCAGCAATTAAATATGTTTGGTGAGGTGTACGAAAGAATTAGAAGAGAATATGTCGAAGAAGTTTCTGATAAAAAATTAATAGAAGCTGCTATCCAAGGCATGCTCCAATCTCTTGACCCTCATTCTTCTTTTATGAACTCAGAATCATTTGATGACATGCAAGTACAAACTAAAGGTGAATTTGGAGGGCTCGGCATAGAAGTTAATATGGAAGATGGTTTTGTTAAAGTTATATCACCCATAGATGATACACCGGCATATGAAGCAGGTGTCCAGGCCGGAGACTTTATTATAGAAATAGATGGGGTTTCAGTATATGGAATGACATTAGGTGAAGCTGTAGATCAAATGCGTGGTTTAGTGGATACGAAAATTGTTGTTAAAATCAGCAGAGGACAGGAAGAACCTTTTGATATTACAATTGTAAGGGCTAAAATTAAAGTTCAGTCTGTTAAGGCTAGAAGAGAGGGCAATGCTGCATATCTAAGAATATCCTCTTTTAATGAAAAAACAGAATCTGGCCTTCTTAAAAATATGGATAAATTAAGAGATGAAATAGGAGAAGATATTACTGGTGTTATTTTAGACTTAAGAAACAACCCTGGTGGGCTTTTAAATCAGGCAATAGCAGTATCTGATGCTTTTTTAAATAGAGGCGAAATAGTGTCTACTAGAGGAAGAAAAAACAGAGGGCAACAAAAATTTAATGCAAAATCTGGAGATATTACTGATGGACTTCCAGTTATTATTCTAATTAATGGTGGTTCAGCATCTGCATCAGAAATTGTTGCAGGAGCATTACAAGACCATAAACGTGCAATAATTATGGGAACTACTTCATTTGGAAAGGGTTCCGTGCAGACAATTATTCCGGTTCAAAGAGATTCTGCTATGAAGCTTACAACAGCTAGGTATTACACACCTTCTGGTAATTCGATACAAGCAAAAGGAATTGTTCCTGATATTATTGTTAAACAAGCTAAAATAGAAGAATTAGAACCATTTTCAAATAGAAAAGAAAGTGACTTAAAGGGGCACTTAGAAAACCCAAAAGAAGAAAATAGTACATTAGAGAAAATTAAAAAAGAAAGTATCAAGAAAGAGGTTGAAAACAAAAAAACTGACTATCAATTAAATAGAGCTAAAGATTTACTTGAAGGTATATCACTTTATAAAACCAAGAATGGCTAGAATAGAAAAATATAGACCTAACGTTGGCATTGTTTTATTCAATAAAAATGCTGACATCTGGATTGGCAAAAGAGCTGATATTAATTCTGAGTCGGCATGGCAGATGCCACAAGGAGGAATTGATATAAATGAATCATCTTTGAAAGCTGCTATAAGAGAAGTTCATGAAGAAACAGGAATAGAAAGTATTAAACATATTTCTATAATTGATAAATGGATCAAATATAAATTACCTATAAATATTGCTAAAAATAAATGGAATGGTAAATATGTAGGACAAATGCAAAAATGGTATTTATTTTATTTCTTTGGTGACGACTCCGAAGTAAATATTAATACATATAAAAGTCCTGAATTTATCGAATGGAAATGGGCAAATTCAAAATATGTAGAAGAAAATGTTACAGATTTTAGAAAAAATATTTATAGAACTGTTTTTAGTAAATTTAGTGTTGATATAGAAAACACACTAAATTAATTAATATTTTTAAAATCTATCATTGCTTGGTATTTAGCAATACTCTTTAAGAAAGATTTTGTATCTACTTCATTTTCAGAAGCCTCTATTTTTTCATTATATTTTTTAATTTTATCTTCACATTCTGATATATTTATATCATTAGGAGAAATAACATCTGTAGCTAAAATAGAAACCTTATCTTCTATAACTTCTATAAACCCACCAGAAATAAAAAAAATCTCAACATCTTTGTCTGCTTCTATCTGCAGCAATCCAGGCCTTATACTTGAAACTAGTGCCGTATGACCTGGAAGAACCCCAAAGTCACCCTCTGTACCAGAAACAGTTACCATATCAACTGATTTTGACATAATTAGCTTCTCTGGTGAAACTACTTCTAAATTAAGTTTTTCTTCTGTCATTTCTCAATCTTTCTAAATTATGCAGCTTTCTCTTCCATAGCTTTAGCTTTTTTTATAGCCTCTTCCATAGTTCCTACCATATAAAATGCAGCTTCAGGAAGGTGATCATATTCACCAGAACATAATGCCTTAAAACCTTTAATAGTATCTTCTAAATCAACAAATACTCCTGGTGATCCAGTAAATATCTCCGCAACGTGGAATGGTTGCGATAAAAATCTCTGAATTTTTCTAGCTCTATTAACTGTTAGCTTGTCTTCTTCAGACAATTCATCCATTCCTAAAATTGCTATAATATCTTGCAATGATTTATATGATTGCAGGATACTTTGTACATCTCTTGCAACTTCATAATGCTCTTCACCAATTATTCTAGGGTCTAAAATACGGGAAGTAGAATCAAGTGGATCAACAGCAGGGTAAATTCCTAATTCAGCAATTTGTCTTGATAAAACAGTTGTTGCATCTAAATGAGCAAAAGATGTGGCTGGTGCTGGATCAGTTAAATCATCAGCTGGAACATATATAGCTTGTACTGACGTGATTGAACCCTTTTTAGTAGATGTAATTCTTTCTTGTAAGGCTCCCATATCTGTTGCTAGTGTAGGTTGGTAACCAACAGCTGATGGAATACGACCTAGTAATGCTGAAACCTCAGATCCAGCCTGTGTGAATCTAAAGATATTATCGACAAAAAATAGTACGTCTTGCCCTTCTTCATCTCTAAAATATTCTGCCATAGTAAGACCTGAAAGTGCTACTCTTAGACGCGCTCCAGGAGGTTCATTCATTTGCCCATAAACTAAGGCTGCTTTTGACTCTTTTCCTTTTAAATCTATTACTCCTGATTCAATCATTTCATGATATAAATCATTACCTTCTCTAGTTCTTTCTCCTACCCCTGCAAAAACTGAATAACCTCCATGCCCTTTAGCAATATTATTAATTAATTCCATAATTAAAACAGTTTTTCCTACTCCTGCACCGCCAAATAGACCGATTTTTCCACCCTTAGCATATGGTGCTAATAGATCAACTACTTTAATTCCTGTAACTAATATTTCAGACTCGGTTGATTGATCTGTATAAGAAGGAGCAGACCTATGTATAGGATAGGATTTTTTTGTTTCTACTGGTCCTCTTTCATCAACTGGCTCACCAATTACATTCATAATTCTTCCAAGAACTTCTGGACCTACTGGAACTGATATAGGTTTACCCATTGGAGTTACTTCTTTTCCTCTAACCAATCCATCCGTTGCTGACATAGCAATAGCTCTTACGGTTTTTTCTCCTAAATGCTGTGCAACTTCCAAAACAAGTCTATTACCATTGTTATCTATTTCTAGTCCATCCAAAATACTAGGAAGCTCTCCTTCAAATTGAACATCTACTACTGGCCCAATAATCTGTATTACTTTTCCTTTATTATCTATCATTTTTATCTCCATTCTTATTTGAATTCTAATTAATTGTTATAAAGCCTCTGCACCCGATATAATTTCTATTAATTCTCCAGTAATAATAGCTTGTCTTTGTCTATTATAAGATAACTTAAGCTTATCAATCATTTCTCCTGCATTTCTAGTAGCATTATCCATAGCTGCCATTCTTGCACCTTGCTCTCCTGCGCCACTTTCTAATATTGCTTTATAGATTTGTATAGCTAAATTTTTAGGAAGCAGTTCAGATAAAATTTCTTTTTCATCTGGTTCAAATTCAAAATTCACAATATTATCATCTTCTTGATTTTCATTTTCTTCTATATTTATACTACAAGGGATCAATGACTGCTCTCTTACTATTTGTGAAATAACTGACTTGAATTGATTATAAATTACTGAACATGTTCCAAATTCATTACCTTCTAATTTTTTTACAAGTTCCGACGAGATATCTTCTGCTAAAGCAAAAGTATTTTTATCATTAATAGTATTAGATATGATTATGCTATCTCCATAGACACCTTTTAATACGTCGGCACCCTTTTTACCTATACATATTATTCTAAATTCTGTATCAGCATCCTTTAACTCTTTAACCTTATGCTTAACGGCCCTAACTATAGAAGAGTTAAATCCTCCACATAACCCTCGATCAGAGGTGACAGCTATAATTAAATGTATGGAACTTTTTTTATTACCTAATAATAGATCCAAAGAAACTTCACTATCTTTTAGGCTAGATGCTAAAGAAGACATAATTTTTGCTATTTTATCTGAATAAGGCCTTGCAGATTCTGCACTTTCCTGCGCACGCCTTAGCTTAGAAGCAGCTACCATTTTCATGGCTAGCGTTATCTTTTTAGTAGAACTTACACTATCTATTTTGTTTTTTAATGCTTTAAGATTACTCATAATTTAATATCAATCATTCTTAAATAAAGTCTTTAATAACTTCTTCTATTAATGCAGTTATAGATTTTTCAATATCTTCATCTAAAGCTGCCTTTTTTTCTATAGATTGTAATAGCGTTTTGGAATCTCTCAGATTATTTAAAAGAGCTTCTTCAAATTTTGCTATTTGTGCTATTTCAATTTTATCTAAAAAGCCTTTTACTCCTGCATAGATCACAACAACTTGTTCTTCTACAGATAAGGGAGCGTATTGCCCTTGTTTTAATAACTCTGTTAATCTTGCTCCTCTAGCTAATAACTGCTGAGTAGCGGCATCTAAATCAGACCCAAACTGAGCGAAAGCTGCCATCTCTCTATATTGTGCTAATTCTAACTTAATAGAACCTGCAACTTGCTTCATAGCTTTAATTTGAGCAGAAGACCCCACACGACTAACTGATAAACCAACATTAATAGCGGGTCTAACACCTTGATAAAAAAGATCAGTTTCTAAAAATATTTGTCCATCTGTAATAGAGATAACATTTGTAGGAATATACGCAGATACATCCCCACCTTGTGTTTCAATTATTGGTAAAGCAGTCATTGAACCTGAACCATTTTCTTCATTTAATTTTGCAGACCTTTCTAATAAACGTGAATGCAAATAGAAAACATCTCCAGGATATGCTTCTCTTCCAGGAGGCCTTCTTAACAATAAAGACATTTGTCTATAAGCTACGGCCTGTTTAGATAAATCATCATATATAATTAAGGAATGCATCTTATTATCTCTAAACCACTCTCCGATAGCTGAACCTGTATATGGAGCTAAATACTGAAGAGGTGCTGGTTCTGATGCAGTAGCCGCTACCACTACAGTATACTCTAATGCTCCCCTCTCATCTAACTCTTTAACTATTTGGGCAACAGTTGAACGTTTTTGACCAATAGCTACATATACACAATATAATTTTTTACTTTCGTCATCACCATTGTTAATTATTTTTTGATTTAAAATAGTATCAATTGCGACAGCTGTTTTTCCTGTTTGCCTATCCCCAATAATTAACTCTCTTTGCCCTCTTCCAACCGGAACAAGAGAATCAATAGCCTTTAAACCAGTTTGAACAGGTTCATGAACAGATTTTCTAGGTATTATTCCAGGAGCTCTAACATCTACAATACTTCTCTCTGATGATTTAATTTCTCCTTTACCATCAATTGGGTTTCCTAAAGCATCTACTACTCTTCCTAATAACCCTCTTCCAACTGGCGCATCCACAATATTACCTGTCCTTTTAACAGTATCTCCCTCTTTAATACCCCGGTCATCACCAAATATAACTACACCTACATTATCTGTTTCAAGATTTAATGCCATTCCAGATACACCTCCTGGAAACTCGACCATTTCGCCAGCCTGAACATTATCTAACCCATAAACTCTTGCTATACCGTCTCCTACTGATAAGACCTGACCAACTTCTGCAACTTCTGCATCTGTCCCAAAATTTTCTATTTGATCTTTAATAATAGATGATATTTCTGCAGCATTAAGTTTCATTTATTTAATCCCTTTCATAGATAC
>CAWVYV010000033.1:0-9375 GCA_963934475.1 uncultured Alphaproteobacteria bacterium
CTTTAAATTCTCTTTTCATGCGATCAACTAATATATCTAAATGTAATTCACCCATACCTTTAATAATTGTTTGTCCACTGTCGTGGTCTGAAGTAACTCTAAATGAAGGATCTTCCTTTGCTAAACGTCCTAAAGCAACACCCATTTTTTCTTGGTCAGCTTTAGTCTTAGGCTCAACAGCCACTTCTATTACAGGGTCTGGGAATTCCATTCTCTCTAAAATGATAGGCTTTTCTGCATCACATAAGGTGTCTCCAGTAGTAACATTTTTTAAACCTGCCACCGCTATTATATCTCCAGCACGCGCTTCTTTTACATCTTCTCTATGATTTGCATGCATAAGCAACATTCTGCCTACTCTTTCCTTATTATCTTTTACTGTATTATAAGCTGATGTTCCTGCTTCAAGCACTCCTGAATAAACTCTACAAAACGTAAGTGATCCTACAAAAGGGTCATTCATTATTTTAAATGCCAAGGCAGAGAAAGGAGCCTCATCATTAAGATCTCTATGCATTTCAGTTTCATCTTTTGGGTTAATTCCTTTTACCGGCGGAAGATCTACAGGTGATGGTAAATAGTCAATTACAGCATCTAACATAGGCTGCACACCTTTATTTTTAAACGCAGACCCACATAAAACAGGTACAAAAGAACTGCTTAAAGTGCCTTTTCTAATACACTTTTTTAAAGTTTCTATATCTGGTTCTTTTCCATCTAAATAATCTTCCATAGCTTTATCATCTTGATCAACAGCTATTTCAATCATTTGTTCACGCCATTTTTTAGCATCGTCTAATAAAGATTCATTAATATCTTCTATGACAAATTCTGCCCCTAGAGTTTCATCTTTCCATCTCAATTGTTTCATCTCAACTAAATCAATTAAACCTAAAAAATCAGACTCAGCACCTAAAGGAAGCTGTATAACTAGAGGTACAGCACCCAACCTACTTTTCATCATATCTACACAACGATAAAAATCTGCTCCTGTTCTATCCATCTTATTTACAAAACACATTCTCGGAACATCATACTTATCAGCCTGTCTCCATACTGTTTCAGATTGAGGCTCTACTCCAGCGACAGAATCAAACACACAGACAGCACCATCAAGCACCCTTAGAGATCTTTCTACTTCAATCGTAAAATCAACGTGCCCAGGCGTATCAATGATATTAACTCTATAATCTTTCCAAAAAGCAGTAGTAGCTGCAGAAGTTATCGTAATACCTCTTTCTTGCTCTTGCTCCATCCAATCCATAGTAGCGGCACCATCATGTACTTCGCCAATTTTATGAGATTTACCAGTATAATACAGAACTCTTTCTGTAGTAGTAGTTTTCCCAGCATCTATGTGTGCCATAATGCCTATATTTCTATATTTCTCAATTGGGGTAGTACGTGCCATTCTAATTAATCCCTATCTTACCATCTATAATGAGCAAAAGCCCTATTAGCTTCTGCCATTTTTAAAGTATCTTCTCTTTTCTTAACTGCAACACCCCTATTTTGTGAAGCATCAAGTAATTCATTAGCCAATCTTTCAAGCATTGTTGATTCTGAACGGCCCCTTGCAGCACTTATTAGCCATCTTATTGCTAAGGCTTGCCTTCTCTCAGGCCTAACTTCTGTTGGCACCTGATATGTAGCTCCGCCTACTCTTCTTGATCTAGTCTCTATTTGAGGCTTAACATTCTCTATCGCCTCTTTAAAAACTTTAAGAGATTCCTGACCTGTTTTTTCATTAATTTTTTCTAAAGCTCCATACAAAATCTTTTCAGATGTTGTTTTTCTACCATGTTGCATTAAACTATTTGAAAACTTAGATATAATTACATCTCTATACCTAGGATCAGGTATTAATTCTCTTTTTACTGCTTTGCGTCTCCTTGACATAATAATCCCCTACTTAGGTCTCTTCGAACCATACTTGGAACGACGTTGACGTCTATCTGAAACACCTTGAGTATCTAATGTTCCTCTAATAATATGATACCTTACTCCTGGTAAATCTTTTACTCTTCCACCCCTTATCATCACTACAGAATGCTCTTGTAAATTATGACCCTCACCTGGAATATAACTAGTAACCTCGAATCCATTTGTTAACCTAATACGTGCAACTTTTCTCAAAGCTGAATTCGGTTTTTTTGGAGTAGTTGTATAAACCCTTGTACATACGCCTCGTTTCTGAGGACACGCCTCTAGCGCTGGCACTTTTGTTCTTTTAACAGGGACTTTACGTCCTGATCTTACAAGCTGATTAACTGTCGGCATAAACATTTCCAATCAAATTTTATTGGCAATTAAACTTATAAAAAAAATATAAATTCGAAGGCCGCATCCTATGTTCGAACACTGCGCTCGTCAACAAATATATTACTTTTATTTATTAATAATAATAACTTATTAAATCTTTTACAAAATTACCTATTTAGTAAATATAAAACTCCTACACTGCTTCATCAGCAACAAGAGAATCTTTTTCCTTAGCTAATTTTATAATTGCGTCTTCTTTCTTCTTTAATATTTTTGCATCTCTAGCAAATGCAATAGCCTTATAACCTCGTAAAGAGCGTCCAGTTCCAGCAGGAATTAACCTCCCTACTATTACATTTTCTTTTAATCCAACAAGTTTGTCTGACTTGCCTCCTACTGCTGCCTCAGTCAAAACTCTAGTTGTTTCTTGAAATGATGCTGCAGAAATAAAAGAATCTGTAGATAAACTAGCTTTGGTTATACCTTGTAAAACAGGCTTTGAAGATGCTTTATTTAATTTCTTAGATAATCCATCATTTTCTAATTTAAATTCTTTTTTTCCTACCTGCTCACCAATTAAAAAAGTCGTATCACCAGGATCAGTTATTTCTATTTTTTGCATCATTTGCCTAGTAATAACTTCAATATGCTTATCATTAATCTTTACACCTTGTAGCCTGTAAACTTCTTGAACCTCATCAACTAAATATGATGCTAAAGCCTCAACTCCTAGTGCTGTTAAAATATCATGTGGCACTCTGCTTCCATCAGTAAGAGTTTCACCTTTTCTAACATCATCTCCTTCTTGGACTGTTATATGTCTTCCTTTAGGTATAAGATATTCTGCTATATCTTTATTTTCATCTAAGATTTCTAGTCTTCTTTTACCTTTATAATCTTTTCCAAATTGAACTTTACCATTTACTTCAGAAATAAAGGCATGCTCTTTTGGCCTTCTAGCCTCAAACAATTCAGCAACCCTTGGGAGCCCGCCAGTTATATCTCTTAATTTAAATTCAATAGGGATACGAGCAATTAGGTCTCCGGCAAATATTTCTTGCCCATCTTCAACACTTAAAATAGCATCCACAGGCAACTCATAAGAAGCCGAAGCTCCTGAAGCAAGTTTTATTATTTTACCTGCCTTACTATTAATTTCTAACCTTGGAGAAAAATCTTTCATTTTAGGATTAGATTTTGTTAATTGAGAGTTACGCCAATCTATTACTCTTTTAGATGATATTCCTGTTTCTTCATTCACATCCTCGTTAATAGAAACTCTTTCCACTAAATCTGCATATTTTATAATACCTGACTTTTCTGATATTATAGGACGTGTATAAGGGTCCCACTCTACTAATTTATCACCTTTTACTATTTTAGAGCCGTCCTTAAATAATAATTTAGCACCCTTGGGTATTCTATTTCTTGATCTCTCTCTATTATTCGAATCTAATATTATTACCTCAGCATCTCTACTCATAACAACATCTGAACCATTAGAATCTTTAATTATGTTTCCTTTAATTAGCTTTAAAGTACCTTCTATTGCACTTTCTACACTAGATTGCTCTGTTTGCTGAGCAGCACCACCTATGTGAAATGTACGCATAGTTAACTGGGTACCAGGCTCTCCTATTGATTGAGCTGCAATAACTCCAACAGCCTCTCCCATATTAACCATAGTGCCTCTTGCTAAATCTCTACCATAACATGCTCCACAAACTCCTTCTGCAGTTTTACAAGTAAGTACTGATTTAACCTTAATAGAATCTATATCTGCATTTTCAATTATAGAAACATCAGCTTCGTCAATTAAACTTCCAGCTTTAACCAAAACTTTGTTTGTTTCAGGATCTATAATATCATCTGATGAAACTCTTCCTAAGATCTGCTCACCTATAGATTCAATTATATCAGAACCTTCAATAATTGTTTTTTTAATAATACCGTCCTCTGAACCACAATCATACTCAGTTATTATAACATCTTGCGCTACATCCACTAACCTTCTTGTTAAGTAACCAGAGTTTGCTGTTTTCAAAGCTGTATCAGCAAGTCCTTTTCTAGCTCCGTGGGTAGAATTAAAATACTCTAAAACTGATAAGCCTTCCTTAAAGTTTGAAATAATTGGAGTTTCAATTATTTCTCCTGAAGGTTTAGCCATTAAACCTCTCATAGCTGCTAATTGCTTCATTTGAGCCGTGGACCCTCTTGCTCCTGAATCAGCCATCATAAAGACAGAATTCATTTTTCTTCCAACTCCTTTAGCCATTTCACTCATCATAGCTTCTGTAACTAAATCAGTACATTGGGACCATGCATCTACAACCTTGTTATATTTTTCTTGATGAGTTAACAAACCATCACTATATTGCTGCTCATATATTTTAACTTCAGCAGATGTTTTACTAACTAGTGTTTTTTTAGCCTCTGGTATAATCATATCATCTTTACCAAAAGATATTCCTGCCTTACAAGCTTCTGTAAAACCAATCTTCATTAATCTGTCAGAAAATATTACTGTTTCCTTCTGCCCACAATGCCTATAAACCATATCTATTAAATTACTTACCTCTTTCTTTTTAAGAACCTTATTGATCAAGTCATATTTAATTTTAAAGTTTTTAGGTAAAACCTCTGAAATTAGCAATCTGCCAGCTGTAGTTTCAATAACCTCCGAGGTCTCTTCATTATTTTCATCCACAGAAAGATATCTTCCTTTTACTTTGGCATGCAAAGTTACATGACCAGAATGAAGAGCGTGCTTAACTTCTGCTAAACTTCCAAAAATAATTCCTTCACCCTTATCTCCATCATGCATTAAAGACATATAATACAAACCTAAAACTATATCCTGAGTAGGAACAATTATAGGCTTACCATTTGCTGGACTTAAAATATTATTTGTAGACATCATCAAAACTCTAGCTTCTAACTGTGCTTCTAATGATAAAGGCACATGAACTGCCATTTGGTCCCCATCAAAATCTGCATTAAAAGCCGTACAAACTAATGGATGCAATTGTATTGCCTTACCTTCTATTAATACAGGCTCAAATGCTTGGATACCTAACCTATGTAAAGTTGGAGCCCTATTTAATAATACTGGATGCTCTCTAATAACCTGCTCTAATATATCCCATACTTCAGGCTGCTCTTTTTCTACCATTCTTTTTGCAGCTTTTATTGAAGTAGCTAAACCATATAACTCTAATTTAGAATAGATAAATGGTTTAAATAGCTCTAAAGCCATTTTTTTCGGAAGGCCGCATTCGTGAAGTTTAAGCTCAGGACCCACTACAATTACTGACCTACCAGAATAATCACATCTTTTTCCTAATAAATTTTGCCTAAATCTACCTTGCTTGCCTTTTAACATATCGGCTAATGATTTTAATGGCCTCTTATTTGAGCCAGTAATTGGACGTGACCTTCTAGAATTATCAAATAATGCATCCACAGATTCTTGAAGCATTCTTTTTTCATTCCTAATAATAATATCAGGCGCTCTTAAATCTAGTAAACGTTTAAGTCTATTATTTCTATTAATCACTCTTCTATATAAATCATTTAGATCACTCGTAGCAAACCTTCCTCCATCAAGAGGTACTAATGGCCTCAATTCTGGAGGCAGAATTGGAACTACATCTAAGATCATCCATTCTGGTAAATTACCAGAATTTATAAATGCTTCTACTAACTTTAATCTTTTAACATATTTTTTTCTTTTTATTTCAGAGGTGGTAACTTTTAGATCCGCTCTCATAGAATCTCTTTGCTCAATTAAATTAATTGCTTTAAGCATTTCTTTAATTGCTTCAGCTCCTATTGAAGCTTGAAACTCAGACCCAAACTCATCAAGTGCGTCTTGATGCTCTGATTCAGACAACAATTGATGTAATTTTAAATCAGTTGTTCCTGGTTCCATTATTACA
This sequence comes from uncultured Alphaproteobacteria bacterium, assembly GCA_963934475.1. Lineage (GTDB taxonomy): Bacteria > Pseudomonadota > Alphaproteobacteria > TMED109 > TMED109 > TMED109. Next base: position 6,201 of record CAWVYV010000033.1, read on the forward strand.
AAATTTTCAAAATAGAGAATTTTTTCTACATCTTTCATAGCCATATCCAACAACAAACTAATTCTTGATGGCAATGATTTTAGAAACCAAATATGTGCTACTGGAGCCGCTAATGTAATATGCCCCATTCTGTCTCTTCTTACTTTAGACTGTATTACTTCCACCCCACACTTCTCACATACAACCCCCCTATGTTTCATTCTTTTGTATTTTCCACATAGACATTCATAATCTTTAATGGGACCAAATATTTTAGCACAAAAAAGACCATCTTTTTCAGGTTTAAAAGTTCTATAATTTATTGTTTCAGGTTTTTTAACTTCACCAAAAGACCAAGAGCGAATTACGTCTGGACTAGCTATTGATATTTTTATTTCGTCAAAATTACTGTTTACAGTTACTGGGTCAAAAACTTTTAGAAGTTTGCTCATATTTTTATCTCACTATTAGCTAATAAATTACTTATAATTTATGGTTTATCTCTAGTATTCAAGCCTACATTTAAACATAAAGCCTGTAACTCTTTCGTTAAAACATTAAAAGATTCTGGTATGCCTGATTCAAAACTATCTTCTCCTCTGATTATTGCCTCATACACCTTAGTTCTCCCAGAAACATCATCTGACTTTACTGTCAACATTTCCTGTAAAGTATAAGATGCTCCATAAGCCTGAAGAGCCCAAACTTCCATTTCACCGAATCTTTGTCCACCAAATTGAGCCTTACCCCCTAATGGTTGCTGGGTAACTAAACTGTATGGACCAATTGATCTAGCATGGATTTTATCGTCTACTAAATGATGAAGTTTAAGCATGTAAACATAACCTACTGTGATCTGCCTGTCGAAAACATCACCTGTCCTTCCATCAGTTAGCGTCACTTGACCAGATAAATCACGTCCTGCAGCTTTTAGTTGCACCTTAATATCTTCTTCATGCGCACCATCAAAAACTGGTGTTGCCATTGGCACACCTTTTTTTAAGTTTCCCGCAAGCTCCAAAAGATCCTCATCATTAATATCTTTTTCGGCATTTTTCCATACTTGGCTTCCATATACACTTTTAAACTTCTCTTTAAGCTTAGATATTCTTTCATCTTTCTGATACTTATTAACAATATCTGATATCTGCTTACCTAAACCAGCAGAAGCCCAACCAAGATGCGTTTCCAAGATTTGCCCTACGTTCATTCTTGAGGGCACACCTAAAGGATTTAGAACAATATCTACTGGAGTACCATCTTCTAGGTAAGGCATATCCTCAACTAAAGCAATTTTAGAAATTACACCTTTATTCCCATGTCTACCTGCCATCTTATCACCAGGCTGTAATTTACGTTTTACAGCAACAAAAACTTTTACCATTTTCAATACACCTGGTAATAACTCATCTCCATCCTGAATTTTATCAACTTTTTCTTCAAATCTAACTTGAAGTCTTTTAATTTCGTTATCAAATTCATTTTTTAATGTCTCAATTTCTAACATAATTTTTTCACTAGAAACTACAAATTGCCAACATTGACCTAACGTAAAAGATGATAAAGTATCACCGTCTATCTTTTGGTCTTTCTTAAAGCCTTTTGGGCCTTCAACTGCCTTATTAGCTAATAACAGCCCCCTAAGCCTATCAAATACATTATTTTCAATTATTCTTAGCTCATCATCACGATCTTCTGCAAACCTTGAAATGCCTTCTCTTTCAATTTCCAAGGCTCTTTCATCTTTATCAACTCCTCTTCTTGAGAAAACTCTTACTTCTACTACCGTTCCAGTAACACCTGGAGGCAATCTTAAAGAAGAATCTCTAACATCTGCAGCCTTTTCTCCAAATATTGCCCTCAAAAGCTTTTCTTCAGGAGTAGCAGGAGTTTCTCCTTTAGGAGTAACCTTTCCAACCAAGACATCATTCGAACTAACTTCTGCTCCAATATAAACTATTCCAGCTTCATCAAGGTTTTTTAACGCTTCCTCACCAACATTAGGAATATCTCTACTAATTTCTTCAGGACCAAGCTTAGTATCTCTTGCCATAACATCAAATTCTTCTATATGAATTGATGTAAAGACATCTTCCTGCACCACTCTTTCTGAAATTAAAATTGAGTCTTCATAATTATAGCCATTATAAGGCATAAACGCTACCAATACATTTCTACCTAATGCAAGCTCTCCAAGATCAGTAGAAGGACCATCCGCAATAATATCCCCTACGTTTGCCCTATCACCAACCTTAACTAGAGGTCTTTGATTTATAGCTGTATTTTGATTAGATCTTTGGAATTTTAAAAGGTTATATATATCTACCCCAATAGTTCTTTCAGGATTCTCTGGATCAGCCACACTAATAACAATTCTACTAGCATCCACTTGATCTACATATCCAGATCTTCTTGCAGCTACCGCTGAACCTGAGTCAGCCGCAACCTTAGCCTCCATACCAGTGCCTACAAGGGGCGCCTGCGCCTTTATTAATGGCACAGCTTGTCTTTGCATATTTGATCCCATCAAAGCTCTATTAGCATCATCATTTTCTAAAAAAGGAATAAGTGCTGCTGCTACTGACACCAATTGCTTAGGTGAAACATCAATAAAATCAATATTTTTAGGATGAACCATTACAAAGTCACCATCTTTTCTACAGCTAACTAAATCATCTTCAAACTTGCCAACACTAGTAAGTGAAGCATTAGCTTGAGCTATAGTATAATTACTTTCTTCCATAGCAGACAAATAGATTACATCAGAAGTAACTTTTTCAGATTTAACTACTCTATATGGACTTTCAATAAACCCATATTTATTAATTTTAGCATGAGTAGCTAAACTGTTTATAAGCCCAATATTTGGACCTTCTGGAGTTTCAATAGGACAAATTCTTCCATAATGAGTAGGATGAACATCTCTTACTTCAAATCCTGCTCTTTCTCTTGTAAGACCTCCAGGTCCTAAAGCAGAAACTCTTCTTTTATGGGTAATTTCACTTAAAGGGTTAGTTTGATCCATAAATTGACTCAATTGAGACGAACCAAAAAACTCTCTTATTGATGCCTGTGCCGGTTTTGAATTTATTAAATCTTGAGGCATTACTGAATCTATTTCTGCTGAAGACATTTTTTCCCTTACAGCTCTTTCCATTCTAGAAAGCCCAATTCTATATTGATTCTCTAACAACTC
>CAWVYV010000034.1:0-9096 GCA_963934475.1 uncultured Alphaproteobacteria bacterium
TTTAATAAATATAGAGGTTTTCATGAAACGAAGTAATTTATTTCTTCCCACATTAAAAGAAAATCCTGCTGAAGCAAAAATTACCTCACATAGATTAATGTTAAGGTCAGGCATGATAAGGCAATCTTCTTCAGGTATTTATAGCTGGTTACCAATGGGCCTGAAAGTTCTTAAAAACATAGAAAAAATTATTAGGTTAGAGCAAGATTTAATATCTCAAGAATTGTTAATGCCAACTATCCAAGATTCAGAAATATGGAAAAAGTCAGGAAGGTATAATGATTATGGAAAAGAAATGCTCAAATTTAAAGATAGGCATGAGCATGATTTGCTATATGGGCCAACTAATGAAGAGTTAATTACAGATATAGTATCAAAAAATATTATGAGTTATAAAAGCTTACCCTTATGTCTTTATCATATCCAATGGAAATTTAGGGATGAAATTAGACCAAGGTTTGGTGTAATGAGAGGAAGAGAATTCTTGATGAAAGATGCTTACTCTTTTGATATATCAAAAGAAGATGCAATTAAATGCTATAACAGAATGTTTCTAAGTTATTTAAAAATTTTTAATAAAATGGAACTTAAAGCAATTCCTGTTGCCGCGGATACAGGCCCAATTGGAGGTGATTTAAGTCATGAATTTATTATACTAGCAGATACTGGTGAATCTGAAATATATCTCGATAAAGATATATTAAATGAAAAGATACCAAATATAAAATATAATGATTCTAAGGCTATTGCTAAATTAGTTAGTGTAATTACTTCTTTTTATGCTGCTGCAGACGACAAATTTGATGAAAAAATATTTATAAACAGTGTAATTGAAAAAAACAGATTAAAAACTAAAGGAATAGAAGTTGGGCATTTATTTTATTTTGGAAATAAATATTCAGAGCCTTTAAATGCTAAAGTTAGTTCAAAAGAAGGTAATGACGTGCATGTAGAAATGGGCTCTTATGGAATAGGAGTTTCAAGGCTTGTTGGTGCAATTATAGATGCTCATCATGATGATAAAGGCATATGCTGGCCAGAATCCGTTGCTCCATATTTAGTCGGTATCGTTAATTTAAGACAAAATGATGAAGAGTGTTCTGATTTATCAGATACCATTTATGATAGTTTGTTATTGAAGGGTGTTTCTGTTTTATATGATGATAGAGAAGAGGGTGCAGGAAAAAAACTTGTAGAAATGGAACTTATTGGAATTCCATGGCAAATTAGAATTGGCCCTAGAGGAATAAAAAATAGTAGCTTTGAATTGTTTAAGAGAAAAACAGGAGAAGTTACAGAAGTAAATATTAAAGATATAGAACAAACAATAAATAAATTATTATGAGGGTAAAAATTGCTTTATTCCTATGAACTATGGATTGCCTATAGATATTTAAGGGCTAGAAGAGAGGACGGCTTTATTTCAATCGTAAGTTGGTTTTCTTTAATTGGTATTTCTCTTGGTGTTGCAACCTTAATAATAGTTATGTCTGTAATGAATGGTTTTAGAGAAGAGCTTTTAACTAGAATAATTGGCTTAAATGGACATTCTACGCTTTATATTAATAAAAATTCAGAAAGCTTTAATTCTAATAATATTGAAAAAATATTATTAGAATTTGATGAAGTATCTGATGTGGTGTCTTTAGTAGAAGCCACAGTTATGATTTCTAATAATAACAAATCAAGAGGAGTTGTAGTTAGAGGTATATCAATAAAGGATTTTAAAGAAAATTCTTTATTAGAACAAAGTATAAATAATAAAGTATTAACTAATTTTAATGAAGAAAATACTATAATTCTTGGAAAAAGATTAGCACCTTCTTTGCAATTACAAATTGGTGATAATGTTACTATAATTAGTTCGTCTGGATTAAGCACACCATTTGGTGATGCTCCTATGGCTAAAAAATTTATTATTGCAGGTACATTTGATTTAGGAATGTATGAATATGATTCTTCTGTATTATTTATGAAAATCAATAATTTGAGAGAGTTTTTAGGTTATAATAACAATCACATTGATAATATTGAATTATTTTATAAATCACCTGAAGATTCTGATTTAATTACTTATAATATAAGAGATATTTTAAATAGTATAGAGGTGGGTAGTACAATAATTCCATGGACCCAAAGGCATGCTCAGCTATTTTCTGCTTTAGAAGTTGAAAGAAATGTAATGTTCATTATTTTGACTCTAATTATTCTAGTAGCTGCTTTTAATATAATATCATCTATGATTATGTTAGTAAGAGATAAGGAAAGTAGTATTTCTATATTACGAACTATTGGAATTTCTCAAAATTCTATACTTAGAATATTTATTATTGTTGGTGCTTCTATTGGTATAATAGGAACTATAATTGGTTTTATTGTTGGTTTACTTTTTTCATTAAATATACAAAAAATTCAAAATTTTTTAGAAGGAGTTACTGGTACTAATTTATTTGCAGCAGAAATATATTTTTTGTCAAAACTTCCTTCTAAGCTTGATTTTAGCGAAGTTAGTCTTGTAGTATTATTTGCTTTAATATTATCATTATTAGCTACATTGTACCCTGCTTGGAGAGCTTCTAGAATAGACCCTATTAAGGTCCTTAGGCATGCATAGTAAAGTAAGTAATGTAATATTATTTAAAAATATTTCTCATTCATTTATGCAAGGGACCATAAATATTAAGGTTCTTAATAATGTAAATTTTGAATTACCTAAAAAATGTATTGCAGGCTTGATAGGAACTTCTGGATCTGGGAAATCAACATTTTTACAATTGGCGGGTCTACTAGAGTCTCCTCAGGAAGGTAAAATTTTTATAAATGATGTTAATACGACACGCTATAATAATTCACAAAGAACAGTTACTAGAAGAAATAGTATAGGTTTTGTATATCAAAAAATTTATTTATTACCAGAATTTAGTGCATTAGAAAATGTAGTTATACCTCAAAGAATTATAGGTGTGTCAAAAACAACATCTTTTGATAGGGCTAAGGACATATTAAGCTCTATGGGTTTAAAAAATAGAATGAATCATAGGCCTTCTAATTTATCAGGAGGAGAACAACAGAGAGTAGCTATAGCAAGAGCTTTAATTAATAGTCCAGATTTAATATTAGCAGATGAACCAACTGGAAATCTTGATTCAAAATCTTCGGAATTAGTCACACAATTGCTGATAGATAATATTCGTAATACAGGTGCATCTGCATTGATTGCTACACATAGCACTGACCTAGCAAAAAAGTTAGATATTTTATTTGAAATCAAGAATGGTAAAATTAAATTAATTTAATTTAATTTATAATTTCAATATAAGTAATTTAAGTATATTCTATGCTTATGTTTACTAATCATAAATTTGTTCATACAAGGTCTAGGTCATCATATTCTTTAGCTGAAGGTGCTATTAAAATTGATGATTTGGTAAAACTAGCCGTTGATAATAATATGCCTGCTTTGGCCTTAACAGATAATGGTAATTTATTTGGAGCCTTAGAATTTTCTATAAAAGCCGCAAAAAATGGTATTCAGCCTTTATTAGGTGTAATAATTGAGCTTCAAATAAAAGATGATATTAAAACTGTAAATAATTTAGAAAATAAAAATAAAGTTTTATTAATAGTTAAGAATGAAATTGGTTGGAAAAACCTATCCTTTTTAGTAAGTAAAACATTCTTAAATGACAAAAATGAAGGGCAAAAACCTCTTCATATTCAAGAATTGTTTAATCATTCTGAAGGGTTGATTTGCTTATTAGGAGGAATCCATGGCCCTTTAAGTAGTTTTATATTTTCAGATAAGATTAAAGAAGCATTAGAAATTGCAAAATTATTTAAAAAATATTTTGCTAATAGTCTTTTTATGGAAATTATGAGGCACGGATTAGATAAAGAAAAATTAGCAGAAAATTATTTTTTAAAAATAGCTTCTGATCTGTCTATTCCTATTGTTGCAACTAATAATATATATTTTAATAATTCAAATATGTTTGAAGCACACGATTGTTTAATGTGTATTTCTGAAGGGACAACTATTAGCAATCTTAAAAGAAGTAGAGTTAATAAAGATCATTATTTTAAGTCAGAAAGTGAAATGGTAGAATTATTTAGTGATATACCTAGTGCAATTAGCAATACTATAGTTGTAGCTAAAATGTGCAGTTTTTTATTAGAAGAGTGTCCACCATCACTTCCATCATATCCAAAAAAATTAAGTTTTAGCGAGCATCAAGCTTTAATTAATGATAGCAAAAATGGTTTAAAAGAGAGAATTAAAGCCTCAAATATTGGAAATAATGAAGAAAGTCTTTATTTAGAACGTCTATCATATGAGTTAGACGTAATTTCTAATATGGGTTTTTCTGGTTATTTTTTAATTGTTGCAGAATTTGTAAATTGGGCAAAAGAAAACAATATCCCAGTTGGACCTGGTAGAGGGTCAGGAGCAGGCTCTTTAGTTGCATGGTGCCTAGGTATAACTGATTTAAATCCTATTAAATATAATTTGCTTTTTGAACGGTTTTTAAATCCAGAAAGAGTATCAATGCCAGATTTTGATATCGATTTTTGTCAATTAAAAAGAGAGCAAGTTATAGATCATGTGCAAGAAGTTTATGGTAAGGATCGAGTTGCTCAAATTATTACATTTGGTTCTCTTCAAGCAAGGGGCGTTTTACGTGATGTCGGTAGAGTACTAGAAATACCATATAGTAAAGTAGATGAATTATGTAGATTAATACCTAATAACCCTGCGGACCCTACTACTTTACAACAAGCATTAGATGTAGAACCTAAACTTGTTGCTGCTATGCAAACAGGTGAAGAAATAGCTCAATTGTTTGAAATAGCATTAAAACTAGAAGGGCTTTATAAGAATGCAGCTACCCATGCTGCTGGTTTGGTTATTGGAGATAAGCCTTTAGTTGAAATACTTCCTTTATATAAGGATCCTAAATCTAATTTACCTGCTACGCAATTTAATATGAAATACACAGAATTATCAGGTTTAGTTAAATTTGATTTCTTAGGTTTGAAGACTCTTTCGATATTAGATATGGCTACAAATTTATTAAAAAAATATAATGCATCATTCAAATTAGAAGATATTCCTTTAGATGACAAGCATACATATGAAGAAATTAGTTCTGGCAATACTGTAGGAATATTTCAATTAGAAAGCCAAGGAATGAGGGATGTCTTAGTTAACTTAAAACCTGAAAGGTTTGAAGAAATAATAGCGGTTGTTGCCCTTTATAGGCCTGGCCCTATGGATTATATCCCTTCTTTTACTAAAAGGAAGCATGGCTTAGAAAAAGTAGAAGTTCTACACCCATTACTTAAACCAATATTAGATGAAACATATGGAATTATGATATATCAGGAGCAGGTTATGGAAGCCGCTCAGAAACTATCGGGTTATTCACTTGGTCAAGCAGACTTGCTTAGAAGAGCGATGGGTAAAAAAATTAAATCAGAAATGGATGCACAAAAAGAAAGCTTTGTAGAAGGTGCATTAAAAAATAATATAGATAAAAATTTAGCATCGCAAATATTTGAATTAATTAATAAATTTGCAGGATACGGATTTAATAAAAGTCATGCAGCAGCTTACGCTTTAATCGCTTATCAAACAGCATGGTTTAAAGCAAACCATCCTGAAATATTTTTGTCTTCTCTTATGACATTTGATTCAGATTTGTCAGATAAAATAAATATATATAGAAATGAGCTAATAAGACTAGATATAGAATTGCTAGGTCCAGATATTAATTATTCGAAATTAAATTATGATTTAGAAGAAAATTCAGAAAAAAAAATAGCTATAAGAACTGGTCTATGCAGTATAAAAAATGTAGGTAATAAAGCATTAAATAGCATTATAGAAGAAAGAGATAGAACGGGTTTATTTAAGGACTTATTAGGTTTTGCTAGCAAAATTAATGAGGGATTATTAGGGAAGTCTCATTACGAACACCTAGCTACTGCAGGAGCGTTCACTTCTATATGTACCAATAGAAATAAAGCTTTTATGTCTGCACAGATATTGGTTGATATCTCATCATCTTCATCTGTGGATAAATTTAGCCAACAGCAAAGTATTTTTGGTGATACTATTGATTTATCAGAAATATGGAAGTTGCCAGAAGTTAATGATTGGGATGGTGAACATAGACTTGAAAAAGAAAGAAGCACATTAGGTTTCTATTATTCTGGTCACCCTTTGGATGAATTTAATAGTTTCTTTAAGTACTTAAAACTTACAGATATTAGTAATATTAACAATGACACAGATTTTATATTTGATTGTGTAGGAGTGGTTGTTCAGGTTGTGGAAAGGTCTTCTAGAAATGGAAGGTTTGCAAGGGTACTATTATCTAATACAAAGTCATTAACAGAAGTAACAGTATATTCTGACATATATAATCACAAAAAAGAACTTTTAAATCTGGGAACAGCAATTTATCTAAAAATAAGTGTAATGAAAAGCGCTAATAATACTAATAACTTTTTAGTAAAAGATATAAACTTATTAGAAGATAAAATTAATTTCTTAATTTCTCATTTTGAAATTGTATTGCATAAAGAAATAAATATAAAACCATTTATAAATTATGTTAAATCAAATGTCTCTTCTGAAAAAAATATAAATAAATATCCATTACATTTTGTTTTTGAAGATAACGAAAACAATTTAATTAAAGTTGAAACCAAACAGAATATTGCTTCACCTATTTTGTTTATTCATAAAATAGCTAGCCATAAAGAGGTGCTTTCAATTATTCCAATTATTAAGAAATAAAGAAAATAATTTTTATTTCTTGCGATATCGCTATTTGAGAGGTACAACAACATTCAAATTCGCACATGAATATGGCTAAAATAACTTTAGCCTTCCGGTGCTGTTTTTACAGCTCAATTTTCATGGCGGTATAACCGGTTAAGGAGAATGAATAATGACTATGCCTAGTTTTACAATGAAGGAATTACTTGAAGCAGGAATACATTTTGGTCATCAAAAAAATAGATGGAACCCAAAAATGGAGCCATATTTATTTGGAGAGAGAAATGGTATTCATATTATTGATCTACAGCAATCATACCCATTAATTACTAAGGCACTAAAAGTTCTAAGGGATGTTGGAGCTAATGGTGGAAGAGTTTTATTTGTTGGTACAAAACGCCAAGCTCAAAGTATTGTTGCAGAAACTGCCGCAAACTCTGGTCAATATTTCATGAATCATAGATGGTTAGGTGGAACTCTTACCAATTGGAAAACTATATCTAAATCTATAGTAAAGTTAAAAAAATATGAAGAGATTTTAAATAAAGAAGATACAGGCCTAACAAAAAAAGAATTAGTAGGTATACAGAAGCATAAAGTAAAACTAGAAGCTTCTCTAGGTGGAATAAAAGATATGGGTGGATTACCTGATGCTTTATTTGTTATAGATACAAATAAGGAGCATATTGCTATTACAGAAGCAAATGTTTTAAAAATCCCAGTCATAGCAATAGTAGATTCTAATAGTAATCCAGATGGAGTTGATTTTCCTATCCCAGGTAATGATGATGCTACTAGAGCAATAGCTTTTTATTGTAGATTAGCTTCTGAGGCTATTTTAGATGGTCTACAAGCAACATTTAGTGCTGCGGGTAAAGATGCTGGAGCTAGTGAAAAAATAAAAGAGGATTTATCAATAAAGGCACCCTCAGACGAAAAAGAAGAAGTAAAGCCAATAGAAATTCAAAAAACTATAGAGCCTATTGTTAAGGTTACTTCAACTGATATAGAAAATGAGAAAAAATAATAAGATAAATTACAATTAAATTAAGGAGGCAATAATGTCTTTAATAACCGCAGCATTAGTTAAGGAATTAAGAGATAAGACAGGTGCAGGCATGATGGATTGCAAAAACGCATTAGTAGAAACTAATGGTAATATTGAAGAATCTGTTGATTGGTTAAGAAAAAAAGGAATATCGGGTGCTGAAAAAAAATCAGCAAGAACAGCTGCTGATGGAGTTGTAACCGTTTCTTTCAGTGAAAATGCAGCAGCTTTAGTTGAAATAAACTCCGAAACAGATTTTGTTTCTAGAAATCCAGATTTCCAAAAATTTGCTAAAAATGTTTCTAGTATAGCTTTAAACTCTGGCTCGAATTTAGATGAATTAAAAAATGCTAAATATTTAGATTCTGGAAAAACTGTTAAAGATGCGCTAACGGATCTTATTGGATTAATTGGTGAAAATATCGTTATAAGAAGAACAGTATTATTTAATAGCTCAACGAATATTCTTTCTTCTTATATCCATGGTCAAATTGATGAAGGTTTAGGAAAAATAGGTGTTATATTATCTATAGAAAGTAATGGGGATGTTGAAAAAATTAAAGAACTTGGAAAAAAATTAGCGATGCATATTGCAGCATCTAAGCCAGTTGCTATAAGTTCTAAGGATGTAGACCCATCTATAATAGATAGAGAAAGAAAAATTTTGATTGAACAAGCAAAAGATTCTGGCAAACCAGATAATATTATTGAAAAAATGGTGGAAGGAAGAATATCTAAATTTTTTTCAGAAATCACACTTTTAGACCAAACATGGGTAATGGATGGAGAATCAAAAGTATCTAAAGTGATAGAAAATATTGAAAAAGAAATTTCTTGTAATATAGTTATTAAAGATTTTAAATATTTTATTTTGGGTGAGGGAATAGAAATAGAGACTAAAGATTTTGCGACTGAGGTAGCGGAAACAATAAATAGTTAATTTAACCAACGGTTATATATGAAAACTGCAGATACAGATATAAGCCAAAAAGATAATTTTTTCTCTCGTGTAATGATTAAATTGTCTGGAGAAGCTTTACTTGGTTCTAAAGAGTTTGGTATAGATTCAGATGTTGTAGATAAAATTGCTTTAGATGTTGTAAATGTAGCAAAAAACAATATAGAAGTTTGTATAGTAGTTGGTGGTGGAAACATATTTAGGGGTGTTGCAGGGGCGTCTCAGGGTATAGAAAGAGGTACTGCTGATAGCATGGGTATGCTTGCTACAGTTATTAATGCACTAGCCATCCAAAACTCTATTGAA
>CAWVYV010000035.1:0-9069 GCA_963934475.1 uncultured Alphaproteobacteria bacterium
TGATCTAATTGTAATAAATGTTCTTTCCAGTTTTGGTCTACTACTTGAAGCATAATTTGTTTTTCAATAGTTTGCATATTTTTGACACCAAATAAATCAGTTTTATTTGAAATTTTAGTGTTAGCTTCTTCTTTTATAAGATTCTTGAATTCTATTTCTGTTACACCGTCATTTTTTGCCCAATTACTTAGAGGAAGATCTAGGCCATATTTTTTGAGGGAAACATTTAACCCTTCTAAATCCCATTGTTCAGCATAGGCTTTTTCAGGTATGTTTATATTCACTAAATCCTCAATAATTTCATTTCTCATATCTTCTAAAGTTTCAGAAATATTTTCGACTTGCATTAAGTCTTTTCGTTGCTCATATATGGCTTTTCTTTGGTCATTCATTACGTCATCAAAACGCAGAAGATTTTTTCTTATCTCAAAGTTCCTACCTTCGACTTTTTCTTGGGCCTTGAGAATAGCTCTATTTACCCAAGTATGAATAATAGCTTCTCCTTTTTTTAAACCTAGTTTGAGTAATACGGTGTCTAATTTTTCCGAACCAAATATTCTCATTAAATCATCTTCTAGTGATAAAAAAAACTTAGATTCTCCTGGGTCTCCCTGTCTACCTGATCTTCCTCTTAATTGATTATCAGTTCTTCTGCTTTCATGTCTTTCTGTTCCTATTACTAATAACCCACCAGCCTTTAAAGCTAATTTTTTATTTTCTGGAATGTCAGCTAATTTACTCGGATTAATTATTGCTATAATATCTTTGTTACCGCCCAGCTGTATATCAGTTCCTCTTCCTGCCATATTAGTTGCAATTGTTACAGCTCCTGTTACTCCGGCTAAGGCAATAATATTAGCTTCTTCTGCATGATTTCTTGCATTTAAAACATTATGTTTAACTTTCTGTTTTGTTAATAATTTGGATAACATTTCAGACTTTTCTATACTAGTAGTGCCAACTAAAACTGGCTGGTTTTTAGCATTTGCTGTCTTAATGTTTTCTATAACTGCTTCCCACTTTTCTCCGGCAGTTCTATAAATCTCATCATTTTGGTCAATTCTAATCATTTCTTTGTGAGTAGGCACTGATATAACTTCTAGATTATATATTTCCATAAATTCATTGGCTTCAGTTAGGGCTGTTCCTGTCATACCAGCAAGCTTAGGGTACATTCTAAAATAATTTTGAAAGGTTACAGATGCTAAGGTCTGATTTTCATTTTTTATAGCAACATTTTCTTTTGCCTCTAATGCTTGGTGCAGGCCATCTGAAAACCTTCTGCCTTCCATCATTCTGCCGGTAAATTCATCAATAATTACTACTTTATTATCATTAACAATATAGTCTTTATCTCTCTCAAATAATTTATTTGCCTTAATAGCTTGGTTTATATGATGAACCATGCTTACGTTTTCTGGATCATATAAATTTTCTCCTTTAAGCAATAATTTATCTTTTAGTATTTTTTCTATATTTTCATTGCCTTTTTCAGTAAGATTAACACTTTTAGTTTTTTCATCTATTTCAATATCTTCTTCTTTAAATAAAGGTATTAAAGTATTTATTTTTTTATATAATTCAGAATTGTCTTCTGTTGGACCTGAAATAATAAGTGGAGTTCTAGCTTCATCAATTAAAATAGAATCGACTTCATCTACTATTGCATAACTAAAAGGACGTTGAACCATTTGTTCAAAGGAGAATTTCATATTGTCTCTTAGAAAGTCAAAACCTAGTTCATTATTAGTTGTATAAGTAATATCACAGTTATACGCCTTTTTTCTTTCTTCATCTTCTAGATTAGGGATTACACACCCTACAGATAGGCCTAAAAATTTATAAATTTCCCCCATCCATTCACTATCTCTGCTTGCTAGATAATCATTTACTGTAACGACATGCACACCATTACCTGAAATTGCATTAAGGTAGGCTGATAAAGTTGCAACTAAAGTTTTTCCTTCACCAGTCTTCATTTCAGATATTTTTCCTTGATGCAATACTATGCCTCCAATTATCTGGGCATCATAATGTCTTTGGCCTAAAACTCTCTTAGCTGCTTCTCTAACAGTTGCAAAAGCTTCTGGTAATAATAGATCTAAATCATTATGAGAAGAATATAATTCCTTCAATTTCAGAGTAGTATTTTTTAAGTCATCATCCGTCAGTTTTTCTATTTGCGGTTCAAGTTTATTTACTTCTTCTAATAATAAATTTATTTTTTTTAAATACCTATCATTAGGGGTACTAAAAAATTTTCTTGCTATGTTACTTAGCATATTAAGCTTCCTATATTTATAATAAATTTAAACTTATTTTAAATTTTAGTGCATTTTTATTTGTCATTAGTTTATAAATTAATTAATTATTTTATACTATGATTTAATTTAAAGAAAGATAATAGAGTTAATAAAAATGTTAAAAAAATCTCCTCTAGCACCAAAAGCATTTCCTAACTTACCTAAAATTAAAGGTATTAGGCTATCTTCTATACATTCAGGAATAAGATATAAGGATAAATTAGATTTAAGTTTAATTTCTATGACTAAAGAAACAAATGTAGCATGCGTAGTTACAAGATCTAAAACTCCTTCTGCACCTGTAATTTGGTGTAAAAAAATAAGAAAAATAGGTAAAGCTAGAGCTTTAATAATTAATTCTGGTAATGCTAATGCGCATACTGGTAGCAAAGGTATGAACACAGTAAAAAAGACCGTCAGTTCTGTAGTAAATCATTTGGATTGTAAGGCTAATGAAGTATATGTATGTTCTACTGGAGTTATTGGAGAATATTTAAATGAAAATATTATTATTAATGCTCTTCCTAAATTAAAAAAGCAGAAAGAATCCTCATGGAAAGAGGTGGCAGAATCTATATGTACAACTGATACCTTTATTAAAGGAGCAAAATCTAAATTTAATGTAGAAGAAAAGATATT
Source organism: uncultured Alphaproteobacteria bacterium (assembly GCA_963934475.1). Classification (GTDB taxonomy): domain Bacteria; phylum Pseudomonadota; class Alphaproteobacteria; order TMED109; family TMED109; genus TMED109. The sequence goes on from CAWVYV010000035.1 coordinate 2,943, forward strand.
TAATGTTGTAGGTATTGCAAAAGGGTCTGGTATGATATTCCCTAATATGGGAACAATGCTAGGCTTTGTTTTTACTGATTTCCCTTTGCCCATTAAAATTCTAAATCTTTTATTAAAAGAATCTGTAGATAAATCTTTTAATTCAATCACTGTGGATGGAGATACTTCAACTTCTGATACTTGTCTTTTATTTTCTACTCCTTCAATAACTTTAAGAGAAAATATAAAAGATATTAGAGATAAGAGGTTAAACCCTTTTAGAGAGGCACTAGACAAAGTTTTACAAAGTTTAGCTCAACAAATTGTATGTGATGGAGAGGGTGCTAGTAAATTTATAACTATAAATGTTAATTCAGTTAAATCTCAAAAAATTGCAAGAAATATCGGCCTTTCAATAGCTAACTCTTCTTTAGTTAAAACTGCTATAGCGGGAGAGGACCCTAACTGGGGTCGAATAATAATGGCTATAGGAAACTCGGATAGTCCTTTGATACAGAATAAAATATCTATAGCTATTAATAAAGTAAAAATTACGAACAAGGGGTCTCTTTTAGATAATTATAAAGAAGAGGTGGTTGCAAAAAAAATGAAAGATAAAAATATAATTATAGATATAGATATGGGTATGGGAAAGGAAAATTCTACAGTATGGACTTGTGATTTAACTCAAGAATATATTAAAATTAATGCTGATTATAGGTCATAATTTTATGCTTCCTGTGCATTTCCCCTCTATTCTTGTATTAGAATAACGGCTTTCCATTTTGAATGTTTTATTAGTTAAGGAATATGAAATTGTTAATGAACTTTTTTCCCCTGTCTTCTTGTCCCATCCACCTGTTCCAATTAATATTCCTCCATTACCTTTGCGAATAGAGAATTTAGCTTTTTTTATTAAATCATTAATTTTAAAATTAATATGATGTTTAGGCATGCCTTTAATAATATACCATTCTGCGTATTCTGCATTACTATTAGACCAATAAATGCCTTTACAAAATACACTTTTTTCTTCGATAGAATAGGACATTGTTATTTTAAAAAAGGTTATAAAAATAATTTGTAAGACAAGAAAAATATATTTTTTATTCATACTATATTAATACTAAGTATTTAAACTAAAGTATAGATTGTTTTTAAGTTTAAGACCTTAATATTATTGGTATTTTTATGGGTATGAGTAATTAAATACGATAGATTTAAAGAGGTTAGCTAAGTATGTTTTTTAAAATTAAATAATTATAAAAGTTTTAGCTTAACCTTTCCAACCCATAACAAATATAATATTAAATGGTATAGAAAATTTTGACTGGTTGTTACTTGTCCTGATAAGGTATTTTTCTGCCTCTTTAAAGATCGATTTTGGTGTAAAGGATTTAGGTCTAGTAGTTAAAACATTTTTATCGTTAAAAGAGCGTATTTCTAATAATAAATCTGTAATACTTGAATATTGTTTTAATGTTCTTTCCTGATCTGCCATAGGCATACTAAAGCCTGCTCTTTGTATTAAACTTCCTAATGTTTTTATATCACAAAATGGAAAAATTCTTGTATATAGCCCTTTTAATATTTTTTCATCAGCATAAGCTAAACTTTCTGCTAGTGGAGATAAAGTTCCATCTCCCCAGAAAGCAGCTATAAATAAGCCTCCAGGCTTAAGAGAATTATATATTTGTTTAAAAGTCCCAGGAAGGTCATTAACCGTATTTAAGCCTAAAATACTATAGACCAAATCTAAAGAATTGGTTTTAATTGCAAGATATTCTTCATCGCTTTTAAAGTTAACTATATTTTCATTCTTAGGGTTATTAATAGCAGTCCTATACAAATTTTTAATTAGTCTAGTTTCTTTAATTTTTATACTAGTATCTATTATTTTAGAGTTTAATTCTAAAGTATTTTCAAAATATAAATTTGTTTCTTTCAGTCTTATAGCAATTTCAGAAGCAATTTTTGCATATAAATTATTAGTTTTGATATTGTTTGCTTGAATATTTTTTCTATCAAATATTTGAGGTATTAAAGATTCTATTTTTATTTCCATATTGATTCTAAAAAAGTTGTTTTTTATAATATATATATATATTATTTTATATCTTACATCTAGGAGTTATTATATGAGTGGTGTTGTTATATATACTGGGCATTTGTGCGGTTATTGTTCTCAAGCTAAAAAACTACTAAAATCAAAGAATATAGATTTTGAAGAAATAAATATTCATGATCAATATGATAAAAAAGAAGAAATGATTAAATTATCAGGTGGAAGGGTATCTGTTCCACAAGTATTTTGTTATGGAAAGCATATAGGCGGATGTGATGATTTATTTAATATGGAAAATACTGGGGAGCTAGATAAAGTTCTAAATATAGAAATAGATTAAATGCGAGTAGCATTAATACAAATGACTTCAGTTCCAGATTTAGATTTAAATATTAAAAGCATTTTGAATGGAATAAGAAAAGCAAAAGAATATAAAGCAGATATAGTCCTTTTCCCTGAAAATTGTGCATTTATGGGAAGGGGAGCTGAAACCTTAGCTGCAGCAACAGAAGAATCAGAGCACCCAACACTTTTAGCTGCAAAAGAAGCTGCATTAAAATATTCTATATATGTATTATTAGGTTCTATAGCAGTATACCCCTCAAAAAACTATAAAAAAAAACTAGCAAACCGTTCTTTATTTATAGATAATTTAGGAAAAATTTGTGGAAGGTATGATAAAATTAATATGTTTGATGCTACTTTATCAGAAAAAGAAAGTTATAAAGAATCCGATAGGTATCTTGCTGGTTCAGAAATCGTAACAGTAGAAAATGAATTAGGTAAAATTGGTTTAACAATTTGTTATGATGTAAGATTTCCAAAACTATACTCTAAATTATCCGATAAAGGTTGTAACATTATTACTATCCCGTCGGCTTTTACAAAAAATACAGGAAAAGACCATTGGGAAGTTTTAATTCGTTCTAGAGCAATAGAAACATGTTCTTGGGTATTAGCCCCTGCGCAAATAGGAATCCATTATGGAAAAAGAGAAACATGGGGTCATTCTATGATTGTAGACCCATGGGGCAAAATAATAGCAGAAGCTAAAAATCATGAAGAAATCATATTAGCAGACATTGATATTAATCAATCTAATATTGTTAAAAAAGTATGGGGTAAATTGTAATTCTATCGAATCTTTGCATGGATCCTTTGTAAAGCTTTTTTTATAGGATATTGTGTTATTATTTCTTCATAGTTAATAATCTTCATATTATTTTTCTTTGCTAAATTTAATAATTCTTGAGGTTTTAAAAGGTAGTTAGGGTTGTTAGGTTTTCCAAAAGTAGAGTTTTCTATTGAAAAAGTTTCATATAATAAGGTACCACCTAGCTTAATACTATTAATAATATTTTTAAATATTGGCCTATAAAGATAATTTGTAACTATTACAGTATCAAATGTTTTATTTATAAAAGGCCACGCTTTAGACGCTTCAATATCTAATTGTATAGGATAAATTAATTTATTGGATGTAAGCTTTAAAATTTTCTCTTTACTTATGTCTAAGCTAATAACTTTATACCCCTTAGAGGCGGCATAAATACTATGTCGGCCACTTCCACATGCTATATCTAGCAAAGTTAGGTCATTCTTAGTATCTTTTAAATTATTTTTAATCCAGTTTGAAGCTTTACTAACTTCATGAATATTGTTTTTATTTAAATTTTTATGCATTATATTATTATATATATATTATCTTCTTTATAAGAATACTAAATAACCTTTTAATTAAGAATACAATATTATTTTAGGTAATTTTTATGATTAAATACGATCTTAAATGCGATTTATCACATGAATTTGAAGGGTGGTTTTCAAGTTCTGATAATTACGAAAACCAGGCCTTAAAAGGGTTAGTAACTTGCCCAGTTTGTGGTAATGATAAAGTTGAAAGAGCAATAGTAGCTCCATCTATCAAAAAATCTTCAATGAAAACCGGTTTTAATAATAAAAATATACCTAATCTTAATGAATTAGAACTTAAAACTAAGCTTAGGACTCTTAATAAAGAAATAGAAAAACAAACCGTTGATGTTGGAGAAAATTTTGCAGATGAAGCTAGACTAATTTATAAAGGTGAAAAAAAAGGTAAAGCTATTAGAGGAACAGCAACAAAAAAAGAAGAAAAAAAACTAAAGGAGGAGGGAGTTCCTTATATAAAAATTCCTTGGATAAAAGATAATTAAGATTAAATATTATTGAAAGGTTTATAAGCTTTATGAATAAAAATTCATCCAGAACTTTAAAAGAGTGGTCAGAATTAGCAAAAAAAGAACTAAAGGGAAGTGATAGTGATTCTTTAATATGGAATACTCCTGAAGGTATAGATATACAGCCAATTTATACAGAAGATGATTTAGAAGGACTCTCCCATTTAGGAGGAATGCCTGGGATAGAACCTTTTTTAAGAGGGCCTAAAGCTACTATGTATGCTGGTAGACCTTGGACTGTTAGACAGTATGCTGGTTTTTCTACAGCAAAAGCATCAAATGCATTTTATAAACGTAATTTAGCAGCAGGACAAATGGGGCTGTCTGTAGCATTTGATTTAGCTACACATAGAGGGTATGATAGTGACCATCCAAGAGTTTCTGGTGATGTTGGAATGTCAGGAGTAGCTATCGATTCTGTGGAGGATATGAAGCTATTATTTGATGAAATCCCATTAGATAAAATGTCAGTCTCAATGACAATGAATGGGGCTGTTCTTCCTGTGTTAGCAAATTTTATAGTAGCGGCAGAAGAACAGGGTGTAGAAGAAAAAAAGTTAAGAGGTACTATTCAAAATGATATTTTAAAAGAATTTATGGTTAGAAACACATATATCTATCCGCCTGCCCCCTCAATGAGGATTGTGTCTGATATAATAGGTTATACAGCAAAAAACATGCCTTTATTTAATTCTATTTCTATTAGTGGTTATCATATGCAAGAAGCTGGTGCTAATCAGGCTCAAGAATTAGCTTTTACAATTGCAGATGGTTTAGAATATGTACGAGCAGCCTTAAATAATGGTCTAAAAGTAGATGATTTTGCTCCTAGATTATCATTTTTCTTTGCAATTGGAATGAACTTTTTTATGGAAATTGCAAAATTAAGAGCTGCAAGGTGGTTATGGGCTACATTAATGAAAAAGCATTTTAACCCTAAGAATGAAAAGTCAATGATGCTGCGAACTCATTGTCAAACATCAGGAGTATCTTTAACGGAACAAGATCCTTATAATAATATAGTTAGAACTACAGTTGAGGCTATGGCAGCAGTTTTAGGAGGCACTCAATCCCTTCATACTAATGCATTTGATGAAGCAGTTGCTTTACCAACAGAATTTTCTGCTAGAATTGCTAGAAACACACAATTAATCTTAAAAGAAGAAACTGGTATTACTAAGTCTATTGATCCTCTAGCTGGTTCTTATTATATAGAGGCTTTGACAGGTAGACTTATTGCCTCTGCAGAAAAAATTATTGATGATATTGAAGAATTAGGAGGAATGACTAAGGCAGTAGAAAAAGGAATACCTAAACAAATGATAGAAGAATCTGCAGCTAAAAGGCAAGCGTCAGTTGATTCTAAAGAATCTATAGTTGTTGGAGTAAATAAGTATGAATCTAAATCAGATTCTAAATTTGATGTTTTAAAAGTTAATAATGCAGAAGTAAGAGATCAGCAAATTGAAAACTTAAAAAAATTGCGGAAAAATAGAGATGAGTTAGAAGTAAACCAAGCTTTAAATAATTTGATTAATGGAGCTAAAAATAATTCAGGAAATTTATTAGATTTAAGTATAAAAGCTTCTCGTAAAAGAGCGACAGTAGGAGAAATTTCTGATGCTTTAGAAAAAGTTTTTAGCCGCCATCAAGCTAATTATAAAGGTGTTAAGGGTATTTATGGGTCAGAGTTAAGTGAAAATGAAAATTTTATATATGTAAAACAAGCTATTACTGATTTTATTACAAAAAAAAAGAGAAAACCTCGTATTCTTATAGTTAAGCTAGGACAGGACGGGCATGACAGAGGAGCAAATGTTGTTGCTGGTGCTTATGAAGATCTAGGGTTTGATGTTAAAGTTGG
>CAWVYV010000036.1:0-8830 GCA_963934475.1 uncultured Alphaproteobacteria bacterium
TAATTTTTTGAAATAATTTTGATCCTATATCATCATAAAAATATTTTGATGATATCGCTTTGTGTTGTAAGCTTAATCCCTGGTCTACATCAATAGCAAAAGAGCTTTTTGTAATTAACTTCTCTGTTTTAATTGATAATGATAAATTTGTAATTTTCATATTAATCCTTTGCTAATCTTATTCCTGAAAACATCCAACGTTGATGTGGTTCATAAAAATTTCTATATGTATATCTATGGTGTTGCTCTGGTGTAACTATTGATCCACCTTTTAGTATAAATTGTCCGTACATAAATTTTTCATTGTATTCTTCGATATCCCCGTTAAAAGGCTTGTATCCTGGGTATGCTGAATAGTTACTTTTAGTCCACCACCATAAATTATTAGTAATAATATTTACATCATAAGGGTGGTAAATATTTTTATTCCTCTTCTTCGTAATTGCTTCATATTTTTTAATATATATCTCAGATTCTTCTTCTGTAGGTAGTCTGCATTTTTTCCATTTAGCATATGCTGCTGCCTCATAATAACTTATGTGTGCTACAGGAGCATTCTCATTAATAGGAAGTAAGCCATGCAGTGAAAATTCAAACCATTTATTATCTTTTTTATACCAATATTGTGGATTTGCAATATTTTTTTTATTGATCCATTCCCAGCCTTTACTTAGCCATAAATTGGGTTTGTTATAACCCTTATCTTCTATGAACTTAATATACTCTTTATTACTTACAAATTGTTTTTGAATTTTAAAAGGTTGAATATATACTTTATGTGCAGGTTGTTCATTATCATAAGAAAATTGTTTTTTTTCATTACCAATACTATATATACCTTCTTCAAAAGGCTCCCATTCTCTTAGCGTCATTTTAGTAATAGGTAATTTTTTATTTATATATTTTATTTTATCAGGACCAGTATTAAATATATACTTAATATCCATGTACATTAATTCTTGATGCTGCTCTTCATGATTTATTCCTAATTCTATTAAAAAATTTAATTCAATATCGTCAGTAGACTCAAGAAGCGTTATGATTTTAAGATTAATATATTTTCTGTATTTAAGAACGTCACTAACTGTAGGTCTAGAAAGCTGACCTCTCAAACCTTGTTTCCAATGATCGCCTGCAGATTTATAATAGGAGTTAAATATACTTTTATATTGCTCGTCATAACGAGTTAAATTTTTGATATATTTTAATAATATCATTTCTTCAAAAAACCATGAAGTATGGCCTAAATGCCACTTTATAGGACTTACTTCTTCACTAGGTTGTACAACATAGTCTTCAATCTCCAAGTTATTGCAGATACTAATACTTTTTTTCCTAGTGTTTATAAATTTTTTTAGTAAATCATTTTTTTGCATAGGCTTATCAAAGTTATGTTTATAATAATTTTTTACTAAATAACATAATATCAACTGTACTATTAATATTATTAAGTGCACCTAGCGTTTATAAACAATATAGAATATTATTTATAAAAAAGTAGTATTTTTTTAATTATTTATGGGTTGGATTATATAGTGAAAACATTGCCTAATAATATCAATAAAATTAAATTTGATAATAGCTTTTCAAAGTTACCAAATAAATTTTATGCTAATGTTATACCTACTCCAGTTAAAGAACCTAATTTAATTAAGTTTAATGATACTTTAGCTACTCAATTAGGTATTAATTTAAAACCTAAAGAATGTAATGACTATTTTTCAGGGAATTTATTATTCAATGGCTCCAAACCTATTTCTATGACTTATGCAGGGCATCAATTTGGTCATTGGGTGCCGCAACTAGGAGATGGAAGGGCTGTTCTCTTAGGCGAAGTAATAGACAATAAAGGTAATAGAAGGGATATCCAGCTTAAAGGCAGTGGACCTACCCCTTTTTCTAGGATGGGTGATGGGCGAGCATGGTTAGGACCGATACTTAGAGAATATATAGTTAGTGAAGCTATGTATAAATTAAATATACCTACTACAAGAGCACTTTCTGCTATTTCTACAGGAGAGAATATATATAGAGAGCAAGAATTTCCTGGAGCGATACTTACTAGAGTTGCACACAGCCATATTAGGGTTGGAACATTTCAATATTTTTCTGCAAGACAAGATATAGAGTCTTTAAAAATATTAGCAGATTATGTAATCGAAAGGTATTACCCTGCCTGCAAAGATGGTAAAAATTCATATATAAATTTATTTAAGGAAGTTATTAAACGTCAGGCTATTTTAATATCTAAATGGATGTCTGTAGGTTTTATCCACGGAGTAATGAACACAGACAATACTTCAATTTATGGAGAAACTATAGATTATGGGCCGTGTGCATTTCTAGATGAATATGATCCAAATAAAGTATTTAGTTCTATAGACCAAACTGGAAGATATGCCTATAAAAACCAACCTGAAATTATTCGTTGGAATTTAGCTTGTCTTGCTTCATCTTTACTTCCATTAATTCATGATGATGAAAAAATAGCAATAAACTTAGCGCAGAATGCGGTGGATGAATTTCCTGATTTATATAAAGAAGAATGGTTAAAATTATTTAGAAATAAATTAGGTCTACAAAATAAAAAAGAAAATGATGAAAAGCTTATTAATTCATTATTAATACAAATGGAAAAACATAAAACAGATTTCACTGTTACTTTTAGAGGTTTATGTTCATTAGTTATGGATGATAATGAAAATAATTTTCATAAATTTAAAAACTATTTTTCAAACTCTAAAGAAATTAATGATTGGTTAGATAATTGGCAATCACGTTTATCTTGTGAAGAAATAAATAAGGAGAATATATTTAGTTTTATTAACAACACTAACCCTGCATATATTCCTAGAAATCACAGAATAGAAGAAATGATAAACAAGGCCTTGGAGGGAGATTTTTCTTTTTTTAATAGACTAAATGATATTATTGATGCTCCTTTTAGTGATCAAAAACAACATGAAGAATATAAAAAACCACCTAAAGAAAATGAAATAGTGGCGCAAACATTTTGTGGTACATGATCTTCTCATATGTTAGCGTATGTTTAACATTAATTTAGGGGGGGGGATGTAATAATGAAAAAAAATGGCATAAAAGAAGCTTGGAATAATGGACAAAATATAATCAACGGATGGTCTTCAATAGCTAATACATTTAATGCGGAAATTATGGCTGCTTCAGGGTTTGATAGTATTACTATAGACATGCAACATGGCCTAGTTGGTTACCAAAAAGTTGTTGAAATGCTTCAAGCTATTTCAGGTTATAATATAACCCCTATGGTTAGAGTCCCTTGGAACGACCCTAGTATGGTTATGAGATGTTTAGATGCAGGTGCTTATGGAATAATATGTCCTATGGTGAATACAAAAGAGGAATGTGAAAAATTTGTTACTTCCTGTAGATACCCACCTAAAGGCAATAGAAGTTTTGGACCAATAAGGGCTAGAATGTATGGAGGTGACGATTATTTTCATCATGCAAATGAGACCTTATTAAATTTTGCAATGATTGAAACTTCAGAAGCTGTTGATAATTTAGATAAAATATTATCTGTAGATGAATTAGATGCAGTCTATATAGGACCAAGTGACTTGGCAGTTACTATGGGATATGCTCCAGGCACTTATCAAAAAGAAGTTGAAGACTGTTTAATTTATATTGTTGAAACTTGTAAGAGCAAAAATATTAAAACAGGTATTCATTGCCCTGATGGAAAAACTGTTAAAGAAAGATTTGATATGGGGTATGATCTTGGAACTATATCAGCAGATGCAGCTCTTTTAACTCAAGCATCAAAAAGAGAAATTGCTGATGCAAAATAATAATCTTTAAGACAATATATGAAAAAACAAGAGTTACCTGAAAAAATATGTATTATTTGTAATAGGCCATTTACATGGAGAAAGAAATGGAGATTAAATTGGGAATCTGTAAAATATTGTTCTAAAAAATGTACTAATCTTTCTAAAAAAAAATTAAAGGTGAATGAGTAATTAATATGAAGACTGAATCTAAAATGAATGGTGCGGAAAGCCTCGTAAGAACATTAGTACATAATAATGTAGATGTTTGTTTTGCAAATCCAGGAACATCCGAAATGCATTTTGTAGGAGCACTTGATAAAGTTCCTGGAATACGATGTGTTTTAGGATTATTTGAAGGTGTGCTTACAGGTGCAGCCGACGGGTATTATAGAATGAGTGGCAAGCCAGCTTCTACTTTGCTACATTTAGGTCCAGGTTTAGCTAATGCTTTGGCTAGTATTCATAATGCTAAGAAAGCACACTCAGGAATGGTTAATATAATTGGGCAACATACGTTACAACATCTTAAAGTTGAGTCTCCTTTAACATCAGATATTGAGGCAATTGCGCACCCTATGTCTCATTGGGTTAAGACGTCTACGAAATCAATGGATTTATCTAAAGATGGGGCTGAAGCTATAGCGCATGCAAAAAAAGCTCCTGGAAAAATAGCTTCTCTTATTTTACCAGCTGACACTGCATGGGGCGAAGGGGGAGATGTTATCACAGCAAAATGTCCAGATATTAGGCATAAAGTTGATGAAGTTATTATAAAAAAAGTAGCAAAACTCTTAACTAATGGTAAGCATTCTACTCTTATTTTAGGAGGAGGAGCTTTAACAGAAGAAGCTACTTTACTTGCAGGGAAAATTTCAACTAAGACAGGATGTGGAATTATTACAGAAGCTGCAAATGCTAGATTATCAAGAGGTGCAGGTAGATTAGATATGCTTAGAATTCCTGGGGCTGGAGTAGTAGACAGAGCATTAGCTATGTTAGAAAAGGCTGGACAATTAGTGTTAGTTGCATCTAAACCCCCTGTTGCATTTTTTGGGTATCCTAATAAACCAAGTTTATTATATAAAAAAAATGTTCCTATATTAAATTTAGTGGAAGTAGAGGAAGATATAGTTGCCGCGTTAACAGACTTGGCAAATGAACTAGGAGCGCTAAATGAAGTGCCCAATTATATTGCTATATCAAAAAGACCAGAACGTCCAAGTGGAAGCATAAGTAAAGAAAAATTAGCCATGGCAATAGGAGCGACTCTTCCAGAGAATGCTATAGTTGTAGATGAATCTGTTACAACAGGAAGAGATTTTTTTCCAGCTACTGCTGGTGCTCCACCTCATGATTGGTTGAATAATAGAGGAGGGGCTATAGGATATGGTATGCCAGTATCAATAGGTGCGGCAATAGCATGTCCAGATAGAAAAGTAGTTTTGCTTGAAGGTGATGGTAGTGGAATGTATACTGTGCAGTCTTTATGGACTATGGCGAGAGAGAATTTAGATATTACTATTTTAATATTTGCTAATCGTACATATGAAATTTTAAAAGGAGAGCTGATAAATGTTGGTGTGCAAAACCCAGGGCCGAGAGCCATAGATATGCTAACTTTAGATAGGCCTTATATAGACTGGGTAAATGTAGCAAAAGGTATGGGGGTAGAAGCCTTAAAAGTTAATAACTGTGAAAACCTCTTAAAAGCACTAGACGTTGGGATAAAAAAAGATGGTCCTTTTTTAATTGAGATCATTATCTAAAAATATTTATTTTTTCAATTTAAAGCCATTATTACCTAAAAATCTATAAGCCCTCGGTACAAACTTTTTACAAATTTCCTGGTCTCCAACTAATAAATTAGAACCTTCAATAAATTCTCCATTAGTATCTTTATTGATTTTAATTAAATTTCTATACGTATTTGTGACTTCAATAATATTATTCTGAATTTCTTGATCTATTTGGTCAGGATTATTTTTCTTAATCATAATGCCTGTAATTGAGGCGCCTCTTTGTAAGTTAATAGCAGCATTCAAAATATTAATGTTAGGACTAACTTCATTTATTGCTTCAAATAAACTACCACAGCGTAATGAAAAATTTGCTAAATAATGTAGTTTACCCACCTCTGATTTTAAGTTCTCTTCTTTTAATAGTTCTTTAAGTGCAGTCATTTTGTTTTCTGCGCTTGCTGTTTGTATAGTAGAAAATAAAAAAATGATAGCGATTAGACAATATGTATATTTTAAGAAAACCATGCTATTTCCCATCTGTTTTATATTTTTCTTTAATTCCATTAATAGTTATGCAATCTAGTTTATGATCAGTCCATATTTCTTTTATAGGTCTTAGAGATTTTATATTGTTTATTGTACCAGCTTTTATAAATAGTAAATCAGGAGCAGCACTTACATCGCTTATAATAGGAGAACCACAATTCCCACAGAATTTTCTATATACGGGTTTTCCACTATTTCCAATATCTTCATAACATTTTAAATCACCACTAATATGTAAAGATTTTCTATCTACCCCAATTATTATAGAGAAAGCTGTTCCTGATTGTTTTTGACAATGTGAACAATGACATACGGTAGTAAATAATGGGTCTGATTTACTATAGTATTTTATTTTTCCACATAGACATTCTCCTTCAATTTTGTTCATTATTATTTTATTCCTTTTTTAAATATTGCTTGTCTTTTTTACTAAATCACTACTAGGATAAATAATCTAATTATAAAGTATATCAAATTAATCTAAAAATAGGGGAGGATTAAATTTGAAAAAAAATAATTTACATAGAAGAAAATTTATTAAAGGACTAAGTGCTACCAGTGGATATGCAATTGCTGCTCCTTATGTAAAAACATCACATTCTGCTGGAAGGCTTTTATTAGGGCTATGGGATCATTGGATACCTGGTGCTAATGATGTGCTTGAAAATATTCTTGTATCTTGGGGTGAAAAAAATGGAGTTGAAGTTAAAGTAGATTTTATTACATCTATTGGAAATAAGTTACTTTTAACAGCTCAAGCAGAATCTCGTGCAAAAACCGGCCATGATATTTTCTCTCAGCCAACTTGGTATTGTTCAATGTTTAGACATAGATTGGAGCCTTTAGATGATGTTGTAGAAGATATTATTAAGAAACACGGACCTTTATTAGATTCTGCAAAATTTTATGCTCATTTAGATGGGCATTGGAGAGGTTCTCCAGCTCCAACGGGTTCTTTTTTTGACTCTATGGTTTCACGTTTTGATTTATTTAAAGAACATGCAGGAATAGATCTTCAAACAATGTTTCCTGCGAATGAAAATAGAGATGCTAACCTTATTAATAATTGGGATTGGAATACTTTTTTATCAGCTGCTGAAAAATTATACAAAGCGGGAAAACCTTTTGGAGCTACAATTGGAGCTACTCCAGATAGTCGTTGGCTTAGCGCATTATTTACGTCATATGGAGCAGAGCTTGTTAATAAAAATGGAGAAATTACAGTAGATTCTGATGAAGTGAGACAAGTACTAGAGTATATGAGTAAATTAACAGAGTTTATGCCAAAAAGTATTTATGCATGGGATGATTCTTCTAATAATCGTTGGATAATATCTGGACAAGGGTCTGCTATATTTAATCCAGCAAGTGCATGGGCCGTTGCAAAGCGAGATAATCCTGATATTGCTACTAAGTTGTGGCATCATGATGTGCCTAGGGGGCCTAAGGGAAGATATCGTCCAGATAATTCTCAATTTTGGGGGTTATGGGATTTTGCTGAAAATAAGTCTGCTGCTAAAGATCTTTTAAGGTATATGGCTGAGCCTCAGGTTATAGATGCATGCATTAAAGCTTCTCAAGGGTATGATATACCTTTAATAATATCTCATTTTAATAAAAATAAAACATGGGTAGAAGCTAGTCCCCCAGATGGAGTCTTATATAACTACCCTATGAAGGGGGATGAAATACCTGTAGCAGTAGGTTATCCTGCACCACCAGAAATAGCATCTCAAATTACTACACAATATGTAATAGCAAATTTAACTGCTCGAGTAACGGCTAAGGGGCATTCATTTCAAAAAGCAATAAAATGGGCTGAAAATGAATTAGAAGGTGTTATGCGCGGATAATGAAATTTAGCTCTATATATCTTTGGCTGAGACAAAAGCCTCGTATTGCATTTTTTATGTGCCTACCTCTTATATTAATGGTTGTATGTCTTATAATATACCCTTTTATATACGCTATATTTTTATCGATGCTAAATAAAGCAGAGACAAAATTTGTAGGTATTGGAAATTACTTATTTTTGTTTAAGAGAGAGACTTTTTGGTTAGTTGTACAGCAATCAATATTCTTTGCATTAGTGGCTGTCTTTTTTAAAGCACTAATAGGATTTATTGCTGCCCATTCTATTAACGCTATACCAAGTAAAGGCCAAAGAAAATGGAGAGGAATGTTATTAATTCCTTGGGTAATTCCACCGGCACTTTCAACCCTTGGTTGGTGGTGGTTATTTGAACCTACTTATAGTGCTATTAACTGGTTTTTAGTGAAGATATCTCTCCCAGCCATACCTTGGCTTAGTGAAACTTTTTGGGCAAGGTTTTCAATTATATTAGTAAATGTTTGGGTAGGGGCACCATTTTTTCTCATTATGTATTTAGCAGCATTAAAGTCTATTCCTGCAGATTTGTATGAAGCGGCATCTATTGATGGGGCAAATTATAGGCAAAAATTATATTATATAACTCTACCAATGATGAAGAATATTATTTCTATTACAATATTATTTTCAATAATCGTTACTTTTGCAAATTTTGATATTGTTAGAGTTTTAACTAGAGGTGGGCCAATAGATACAACACATTTATTTGCTACATATGCTTTTAGGGTAGGAATAGAATCTGGTGACATACCCTTAGGTGCTGCAGTATCTCTTTTCATGTTTCCTATATTAGGAACTCTTGCATTTATAATATTAAGAAGTGTAAGAAAAAGAGCAATGGA
>CAWVYV010000037.1:0-8793 GCA_963934475.1 uncultured Alphaproteobacteria bacterium
CTTGGTATTCATCAGACCCATAAGTATTTATCCATTTAATGTAAGGGTTGTTTTTATTAGCTATTTTAGATAATTCTTTTCCAATTTCACCATAGCCAAATACACAGGGAATTAATGTAATTAATAAATTTAAAAAATCTCCGGTATAACCATTTTCTAATACATATCTAGTATATGCTATATTAGCTATTTCTTCTTCAGCATTATATAATTCACTCTCTGATATACCATATTCTGCACATGTATTTATATGTAATTGAAGTTCTTCATTAATAAGTGCATTAAGAGTATTCGATGCAACGCGCATTTCTTCTGTGGAGTTTGATTTTAATACTAATAAAGCCCAAGCTTTAGAAAAGTGTGTCAGGAATAGGTAATCTTGTATCAGGTATTTAATATATAATTCTTTTTTAAGTTTTCCATTTGCAATATTCTTTACAAACTTATGTTTAGTATAATTATCCCAATAAGAAAGGTTATTAGATTTTAATATATTAAATATTTTACTATAGTTATTATTTTTAAGCATTTTCAAACCGTTTTATAGTGTTTAGTTTCATTCAATTTAATAGTTATAATTTTTAGATAAATATTTAATTAATCTATCTTCATATTTCTTATCTAACTTTGTCATACCATTCTCATCATACATTAATAAAATTATTTCTTTCCATCTTTCTTCATTTAATCTTTGTTGATAAACAATATTTAGGGAGTGACAAGAAGAGCAGCTATATTTTAGTATTTCTTCGTCTGTTATAGAGACTTCCTCTTTTGCAAAAGTATTAAAATTAAGATTTTGTAAAACAATTAAACATATTAAAATAATTCGCATTTTATATGTTTATATATATTCTATGAACAGAATTATTTAAATATCCTTTAGGGTTCCAACTTATATCAAATGGTTGGGATATATTATTTTCATCTATAGCTCTAGACCATATTTCAAAATAACCTTTACTTGGAAAATTGAGATTTAAATCCCAATTTTGCCATGCATATTTATTAACAGGATTACTTAAATTTGCCTTAATCCAAGTAGCTCCATAATCAATACTTATCCTAACTTCTTTAACTTGTTTATCTCCTGCCCATGCATGTCCTCTAATATTTAGATTATAAGAAGTATGCTGTAACCCAGTTTTTGGAAATGTTATTAAAGATTTTATAGGCATTGATTCAATTATTTTTAAATCACTGATATCTACTTTCTCGCCAGGTTTAATAGGGAGTATAGGAACTTTATAAGATTTTCCAGTCATTTTTGTGCCATCATGTACATGATCAAGTAATTCAATTTTGTTTAACCATTTTTGAGATGTAGATCCTGGCCACCCAGGACATATTAATCTTAAAGGTGACCCATGAATTAAAGGTATTTCTTCATTATTCATAGCAAAGGCTATAATATTATTCGCATCTAAAGCTTTTTTTATTGGCACTCCTCGCGATAACGCATTTTTATTTGTATTACCAGATAAATGTAAATCAGCACCATAATGACCAGTATAAATACTACTTGGTTTTATGCCGGATGATTTTATTACATCTGATAATCTTACTCCAGTCCATTCTGAGCATGAAATTGCTCCATAGCTCCATTGATTCCCTAATGCTGGAGGTTCAAAAAAAGCTCTTCCATTTCCTCCACATTCTAATTGGAGAGATTTAGTTATAACTTCAAAATTATTTTTTAAATCTTTGATAGAGTATATTTTTGGGTTTTTTACATTTCCTTCTATTCTTAGTTTCCAATTAGATATTTCATTACTAGATAAATCAGGCATTATTCCATTATTTCTTACAAAGTGACGATTAGTAGGCGTGATTGGATCGTCTAATAAGTGTGGAGGAGTTTCTGCATTAATAGGTCTATCATTAAGTATAGTAAGGTCATTTTTTTTATGAATATTATCTATTTTTAAGGTGTCATTAGCGTATAGTGGAACAACATTCATAGGAATAGAAAAATAAGACGCTAGACTAGCAGATAGCATAATTTGAGAATGCTTTTTTATAAAACCTCTTCTGGAAATTTTTCTATTCATTAATATCTCTAATTCAAAGTGTTGGACTTACTTAAATATAAACAATGTTATGATTACTATTGAATAATCTATTATTCTTGTAAATGTGTTTTTTTTTAATATAATTATATTTTGTATATAAAAAGGTTTTGATAATGAAAAATAATATAGAAGCTAATTTGAAATTTATTGTTCCTCAAGTTACTAAGCCTGTATTTGAAAGTTCCGAATATACTGGAACAGTTCCAAAAATTCTTTTTGATACAGAATATAGGACAGTTCCAATAAAAGATATCAGAGAGAGTAGCATCTCGTACACAATTGAAAATAATGGCTTTCAATTATTAAAGCATAAAACAAAAGTAAAAAATTTTTATGATCATGAGGAAGTTATTAAAACTTATGAAAAAGAGTTAAAAGATTTTTTAATAGAACATATGAAAGCAAATGACGCTATAATATTTGATTATACGAGAAGGTCTGATGCAAAATCGGGAGCAAAGAATCCCGATGGTTTGCGAGGTCCTGCTGATAGGGTTCATGCAGATTACACCGATTTGTCTGGTCCACAAAGAGCAAAGGATGTTTTAGGTTTAGATAATTATAATAACCTTCTTAAAGAAGGAGGTAGAATAGTGCAACTTAATGTTTGGAGAGCTATTAACGGCCCTGTAAGAAGATCTCCTTTAGCATTTGCAGATGCTCTATCTATTCCTAAAAATGATTTAGTGGAGACAGACCAAATCTTTTCAAATCGTACAGGAGAAATATATCATATTGCCTATTCTGAAAATCATAGATGGCATTGGGTTTCTAATATGAGGAATGATGAAGTGCTACTTTTAAAGGGGTGGGATAGTATTAATAATGCTAGAGTCAAATATACACCGCATGGGGCATTTGAATTGCCAAATCAATTAAATAGTGATCCTCCAAGAGAAAGTATTGAGGCGAGAGTATTTCTTATTTATAATTAATACTTTTGTTAGGAGTTTCTCATGTCTAGAATATCTAAAATAATTACTATAATTATATTAACTCTTTGTTTGGCAAAAATATCAATTGGAGCTGATGGTACTAAAGGTGATCCTTTTAATGTATTATTAGTCCCGGCAGATGGAGGGACAGAAGAAGGTACTATTTCTGATTTTAAACCAATATTTAATGCAATATCTTTAGCTACAAATTACTCTTTCAATATTATTGTGGGACAGAGTTATAGTGCTGTAGTAGAGGGTATATGTTCAGGACTCGCAGACTTTGCTTGGTTTGGGCCTGTTACATATTTACAAGCAAGAGATAAAGGGTGTGTAGAATTATTGGCAGTTGAAGTTACAAAAGGTAGTTCTGTTTATTATTCAGGTATATTTACAAATAAAAATAATACAAATATTAATAATTTAAGTGACTTAAAAGCTAAAAAAGTAGCTTTTGGTGATATAAATTCTACATCAAGTTTTATTTTCCCTATGGCTATGTTGGTTGAATCTGGAATTGACCCAATTAAAGATTTATCTAAATCTCAGCTAACTGGAAGTCATGCAAATAGTCTAAAAGCACTTCAAGCAGGTATTGTTGATGCAGCAGCTGCTTCTTTTAATTCTTATGAAAAAGCTGTAAGACAAGGCTCAATTATGGCTAATGAATTTAAAATAATAGCTAGATCAGATCCTATCCCTAATCCTCCTTTAGCTATGTCCGTTAACCTTCCAAAAATTGTTAAGGATAAAATTAGGAATGAAATTTCTCAATTACATAATAATCCAAACATAAAAGAAGGTATGTTAAGAGGCTATGGTGGTAAAAAAGTAGATTATTATGATACTAGTATAACAGATAAAGATATGCTTCCTGCCTTAAAGAAAATGGTTTTAATAGATAGTAATTTTAAAAAGACAATTCTGGAAGCTAATAGTAATTAATGACAAATAAATTACTTACAATTAAGTCTGCTAAAAAAAAATACGATGGAGGAATTAATGCGCTTGATGGAGTAAATATAACAATTCATAAAAATGAAATTGTTGCCATACTAGGTTCATCAGGTGCAGGTAAATCAACATTAATAAGATCAATATTAGGTTTAGTTGCCTTAGATGAAGGTGCAATATTTTTTAAAAGTAAGACTCCTATAGTAAATAATTTTCAGCTATTAAGAAGTTCTATCTCTACAATATATCAAAATTTTAATTTGGTATCTCGATCTACCGTTTTGACAAATATTATCTTAGGTAAAATTTTAAGTATATCTTCTTGGCGAATTTTATTTAATGCATGGCCAAAAGGTATTCAAATGGAAGCTTTGGCATTATTAAAAGAAGTTGGTCTAGAGGATATTAATCTTAATAAAAGAGTAGAAAACTTATCTGGAGGGCAGCAGCAAAGGATAGGAATAGCAAGAGCATTAATAGGTGATCCTGAATTGATTTTAGCTGATGAACCAGTATCAAGTTTAGACCCAGAAACAGCAAAAGAAATTTTAAAACTCTTAAAAATGACGGCTAAAAAGAAAAAAATTAGTATTCTTTGTAGTTTGCATCAAGTTGAATTTGCTAAATATTTTGCTGATCGAATAATAGGTATGAATAACGGAAAGATTATTTTTGATAAAGCGTCAAATAAATTAAGTAAATTAGATTTAAATAAAATTTATAAATAAAGAAACCTTAATGAAAAAGTTTAAAGAAGATTTAAAACCACCATTTAATATAAAGAGTTTATTTTTAATAATATTATTATTAATGGTATTCATAATATCAGCTCAAAGAGTTGGCATGCCTGATATTATAGAACGTCTGTATGAATCATCTTTAGATTTAGTTGGGATTAAAGATTCTTCAAAAATTGGAAATGGTTTATCTAGAATTTCTAGAGAGATGTGGCCTCCCGTTATAGAAAGTAAAAAAGATACTAATTTAATATTAAATTTTGATTCTGAAAACATACCTTTTAATTCTTATATTGAGAAAAGTTTAGTTAAGTCTTATGAGATTAACCCTGAAACATTATTGCTAGAATCTACAGAAGAAAATATTTTATTTTTAGTAGAGCCTTTTGGGTATTTAAAGACAGTTATAATTAAAATTATAGAAAGTATAGAAATAGCATTTTGGGCAAGTTTTATATCAATAATTTTATCTATTCCGTTAGCATATTATTCAGCAAAAAATTATACACCTAACAAATTAATATATTTTTTTTCAAGAAGTTCAGTATCTGCATTAAGAGCTATACCAGAGTTAATTAGTGTTTTGTTTATGGTATTAGCTTTTGGCTTTGGCCCTGCTGCAGGAATTATGGCTTTAGGCTTACATAGTGCCGGATTTTTAGGTAAATTTTTTGCTGAAGATATTGAAAATTCTGATAAAGGTCCTCAAGAGGCATTGATTGCTTTAGGTGCTTCTAAGTGGAAGGTTCTTAAATTAGCAGTTTTACCACAAGTTATGCCTCAATATGTAGCCTATATGCTCTATATCCTTGATAGAAACCTTAGAATGGCTACTGTGATAGGTTTAGTTGGTGGAGGAGGTATTGGACAAGAACTAAAAGGACGTTTTGACTTATTTGAGTATGGACACGTAACAACAATTATTATTGTTATTTTTATAGTTGTTTTTATTTTTGACCAAATTTCTGCAAAACTTAGATCAAAATTGATTGGTAATTAAATATGGTAAATAAATATTTTAATACTAATTCATTAGATCTATCAAATTGGAATAGGATGGGATTTATATTACGCTCTGGGCATCTTGAAAAACATGTTAAGGACTTAAATATATCTTTAAGTAAAATAGAGAATCTTAGTATAGATAAAAGAGAAAGCTTATTTTATTATGAAGAAATTAATAAAAAACCTGTACTTTGTAGGATAGAAAAATTTTTAAAAGATAATAATTTTTTAAATGAAATTATTTTAGGTAATAATATATTAGGTTTTGTAAGTGAACTTATTAATAAACCTGCTTATCTATATAAAGAAAAAATAAATATTAAATCTAGTGGAGGCTCTGGTTATGCAGCACATCAAGATGCTACTGCATATCATGAATTAAAAGGGCACATTACATGCTTGATAGCATTGACAGAAATGACATTAGATAACGGATGTTTATATGTATCAGAATTAGTAAAAACTGATATTCTTCCATATGATAAGGATGGATGTATTATAAAAAAAGAAGAAAGAAAAATTAAATGGATTCCAATGCTTATGAAACCCGGTGATTGCTTATTTTTTAATTCTTTTGTTCCACATAAGAGTAGTATAAATTTTTCAAGACAAGCTAGAAAAGCTATATATTTAACATTTAATGATGCTGAAGATGGTGATTTAAGAAACAGTTATTACGAAGAAAGATCAAAAATATTAGAAGTAAATAAGCATAGGATAAGCACAATTGGTCATTTTCAAGGTAAGAATTATAAAGCTTAAATAGGTAATAATGTTTCCAGATATAAATGAAAATAATAATAGAATATTTACAGAAAATTTATTAAATTGGCTGGAAAACGAAGGGCAATCTAAATATGATGAAAGTGTAACGCAGTATGAACATAGTGTTCAAACAGCTATGATTGCAAAAAGAAATGAATCTTCTTCTAGTTTAATTGTGGCTGCATTATTACATGATATTGGACATCTTATTTTAAATGAGAATGATTCAAAAGATGATTTTTTAAATTATGATTTAAATCATGAGTTAATTGGTGCTCGATGGTTAGAAAATAAATTTCCTAAATCTGTGATAGAGCCAATAAAATTACATGTTTCAGCTAAACGGTATTTATGTTCCTTAAATAATAAGTATTATAGCAAATTATCAGAAGTATCTAAGAAAAGTTTAGAAATACAAGGTGGTTTAATGAACAAAAAGGAACAAAGAATATTTCAACAAAATCATTTTTCAAGCGATGCAATTAGGTTAAGGAAATGGGATGATGAAGCAAAAGTAAAAGATTTTCAGATCATACCTATACGTAATTTTAAAAATGATATAATTGTAATCTTAAATAATCAATAAAGGTTTTAAGAAATGAAAGAAAAAGAATCTATTCAGAAAAGAAGAAGCTTTATATTTTGTCCTGGAAACCGTCCAGATATGATACCTAAAGCCTTAAAATCTGGCGCTGATATGGTATGCATAGATTTAGAAGATGCAATAATACCAGAGCATAAAAGTTTATCAAGAATTGAAACTGTAAAAGCTTTTGAGGATATAGATTCTCCTAAAGGAGTAGAGACTTTAATTAGAATTAATGATGTGAATAGCGAAGATGGTAAAAAAGACATTGATTTAATATTAAATGCTAACAATACAGCTTCAGGATTAATGTTGCCAAAGATTCAAACTATAGAAGAAATAATTACATTAGAAAATAAAATTAAAGAAAAAAATAAGGAGTTAAACTTACATATTATTATTGAAACAAATCAAGGTTTGGAAAATGCTTGGTCTATTGCTCATTCAAGTTCTTTAATTAAGTCTTTGTTATTTGGAGGAGTTGATATGAGTGCTGACTTAGGATGTAATGGAGATTGGTTTTCGCTTTTATATGCTAGGTCAAGGGTAGTTCACGCTGCTGCTGGTGCAGGTATTGATAGTATTGATGTGCCTTTTTTAGACCTAGAAGATATGGAAGGTATGAATATAGAAGCTCAAAAGTCAAAAAACTTAGGTTTTTCTGGAAAAGGGTCTATTCATCCCAAACAAATTGAACAGTTAAATAAAGTTTTTACTCCATCTGAAGAAGAAATTGCATATGCTAATAAAGTCATTAAGGCTTTTAATAACGCAAGTGATGGTTTAGTAGTTGTTGATGGAAAACTCATTGAAAAACCAGTTTTAAGGACAGCTCTAAAAACTATAGCAAATAGTAATTAATCTATCTAAGTTTTTTTAAAAACTCTTGAACTCGTTCTTTTACTTCAGGAATATCATATGATGTTTCTGCTTCATAATTTAAGCCCTCAATTTGGCCTTTATTGCGGGCTGCAGAATAAAGGTCTTTATATGCTTTTATTGAATTAGGACTATTTTTAGCTATATTTTTTGCAATATCATAAACCTTTGTTCTCAATTCATTTAGTGGAAAGGATTCTAAAGCTATTCCATATTCTTTAGCTTGAATTCCTGATATTGTTTTTGCTGTAAAGGATAATTCTTTTGCGCGCATAATTCCAACGTATCTAGGTAATCTCTGTGTTAGGCCCCAAGAGGGTCTAAAACCCAAAATAGCATGAGTATCCCCCAATTTTGCCTCATTTGCTATATATATAAGGTCAGCTGATAAAGCTAGCTCTAAGCCACCTGTATAACAAAAACCATTAATCATAGAAATTACAGCTTTGGGTGAATCTTCTAGTAACTTTATTACCGCATTTGCATACTTATCTAAATCCTTTCCTACGCCTCCACTTGAAATATCTGTACCATTTTCTTCTAATTGCCTTAAGTCTACTCCTGCAGAAAAAGCTTTCCCGGCACCTGTTAGTATGATTACACTTATTTTATTATTTTTATTAAGATCTATTAATCCATTTTTTAAATCTTTTAATAAATCTAAAGATATAGCGTTCATTCTTTCAGGTCGATTAAGAGTTATTTCAGCAACTTTATCGTCTATATTAATAGTAATATTCTGATTTATCATAATACTTTTTTCTAACTAACTTGTTTTTTGTGACCTTCCCAAAAAGGTTCACGCAAAGTTGTTTTTAATATCTTACCCGCTCCAGATAATGGCATTGGATCTTCTCTAA
>CAWVYV010000038.1:0-8513 GCA_963934475.1 uncultured Alphaproteobacteria bacterium
ATTCTTCTAATTTCATTTTTTTATTAAAATCAAACTGAAAAAGTGTTTGTACAGCCGCTAACCTTGATAATGACTTATTAGAAGTTATATTCATTTATCTGAACCGTTAAGGACTTCTATCATTCTTATGCATGCTAAGGTTGCAGCCTTACCCTTATTTAAACCGTTAGCATCAGATCTAGCTAAGGCCTGTTCTTTGCTCTCACAGGTTAATATACCATAACCAATAGGCAAACCATCTAATGATAAGTTCATAAGTGCTCTTGAGGATTCAGTACATACATAATCATAATGTGAAGTTTCTCCTCTTATTACACAACCCAAAGCTATATAGCCGATATACTTATTAGACCTTGAAGCATGTGCTATTGCGGCAGGAACTTCGAATGCACCTGGCACATCAATAATCTCGTAACCAAAGCTGTTAGATTTAATTGTTTCAATACATTCTTTTTCTAGAGAGGCTGAAATTTCATTATAAAACCTAGATGTAACAATTAAAATTTTTTTACTTTTTATATTCATTCTGATGTTAGGTTTCGCTGAGTAATCACTTTAATATCAAAACCTTCTAGTCCTACCAATTCTCTTTTAGATTTACTTAATAAAACCATCTCTTTCACGCCTTGGTCTCTAATTATTTGAGCCCCTATTCCATTCTCTCTAATTTTATCTTCTTCATTCCAAGCATCATTACCATCTATATATTTTGATAATGCATGAGAGGCATCATCATAATTGATTACAACTATCAACCCCGAACCTTTTTTATTAATTTCAGACATAGACTCGTCAAGAGATATAGAGCTTTTGCTTCCTTTATCGCCTATAACACCATTAAACGCATCATTCACAAAATTAGAAACATGAACCCTCACTAAATTTGGAGAGGTTTCAGTTAAATCTCCTTTAATTAATGCTAAATGTTCTGGCCCATTCGTATTCACAGTGTTTTCATAAGAGAATATTTTCCATTGTCCATATTTTTTTGTATTTAACACATTACTATTTTTTCTTTTAATAATTGGATCATTATTAACTCTATAGCGGATTAAATCAGATATTGATCCTATTTTTAAATTATGTTTTTTACAAAAAGGTATTAGATCTTTTAATCTTGCCATAGCTCCATCATCTTTCATGATTTCACAAATTACAGCAGTAGGGTTCAATCCTGCTATTCTAGAAATATCTACAGCAGCCTCTGTATGTCCTGCTCTAACTAAAACCCCTCCATCACGTGCCATTAAAGGAAACACATGGCCTGGAGTAGTGATATCTGAAGGCCCTGAGCTTTTATCTATAGCCACCTGAATAGTTTTAGCTCTATCTGCAGCAGAAATACCAGTGGTAACATCCTTGGCAGATTCTATAGAAACAGTAAAAGCTGTATCAAGCTTACCCGTGTTTCTTTTCTTCATAGGAGTTAATTCTAATTCTTCAATCCTATTTTTTGTCATAGACAAACAAATCAACCCTCTACCATATGTGGCCATAAAATTAATTGCATCAGGTGTTGCCATTTGTGCAGGGATAATTAAATCACCCTCATTCTCTCTATCTTCATTATCAACAAGAACATACATTCTTCCATTTCTTGCTTCATCAACTATTTCTTCAATAGAAGATAAAAAATTATTTAATTTATTAATTTCACTCATATTATTTCTCTTTTATATAATATTTTGCAGCATTTACAGCGTAACGTGCAATAGTATCAATCTCTATATTAACTAAATCTTTTTCATTTAATTGACCCAAAGTAGTATTGTTAAAAGTATGCGATATTACATTTACATTAAACGAACTTTTATTAACTTCATTAATAGTTAAGGAAACCCCATCTATTGATATAGATCCTTTTTTTGCAATATAAGCTTGTATATCCTTAGGAGATTTAAAAACTAACCTTACAGAACCTTTAATATTTTTTTTACTTTGTAATACCGTAACACTATCTACATGTCCACTTACAAGATGACCTCCTATTTGGTCTCCTAATAATAATGACTTTTCTATATTTATTTTAGTACCCTTTTTCCAAAATTTCGCCGCTGACACCGAAAGAGTTTCTTTAGATAATTCAACATTAAAAATATCATTTTTGATTTTTATTACAGTAAGACAGACCCCTCCACAACAAATAGAATCACCGATATTAGTTTTATTTAGTTCTAGCGTTGTTTTTATACTTAAATTCAGATCACCATTACTAGTATTTAAACTTGTAATTTGACCTATATCTCTAATAATGCCCGTAAACATAATATACTCCCAATTAACATAATGCTATATGCTAACTAACTAAACTCCATTCTTCTAATACATCATCATCTAAAACCCTAGTTTTAAGTAATTTATAACGTTTAATTAAATCTAGATTATTAATATTATATGAAGCAATACCAGAAAGACCATCTCCTCCTATAAAAATACCACTTCTATATAAAAAAACTTTATCAATCAAATTATTTGCCATTAAAGATGCAGAAATTTCACTTCCTCCTTCCACTAATACTTTATTGTAACCTTTCTCTGATAAATAAGTTAAGCCTTCTATAAGGTTTAACTTATTATCAATTTTTTCTAATTCAATAATTTCAACACCCATGTTAATTAATTTTTTTTTCTTTGGAGAATTAATATTTTTTTTAGTCCATATTATAGTAGGAATCTTATCAAGGTTCTTTATCACATTTGATGTAAGAGGAATTGATAAAGAGCTATCTACTATTACTCTAACTGGAGAGTATTTTTCTAACCCCCTAATTCTACAATTTAGTTTTGGATCATCTTTTAAAACGGTATTTATTCCTACTAATATAACATCATGATTTGCTCTTAAACTATGGCCATGCATTCTAGATAATTCTCCTGTTATCCATTTACTATTTCCATTAACCGTTGCAATCTTGCCATCTAAACTACTAGCGATTTTCAAGCTTACTAATGGGCGATTATATTTTAATCTAAAAATAAAACCCGCATTAATATCTAAGGATTTTTCTTCTAATAAGCCTAAAGAAACTTTTACCCCTGATTTTTTTAATAATTTAACCCCTTTACCATTAGTTCTTATATCAGGGTCTAAAACAGAAATAACTACATGCTTTAT
The DNA here is from genome assembly GCA_963934475.1 of uncultured Alphaproteobacteria bacterium. GTDB lineage: Bacteria > Pseudomonadota > Alphaproteobacteria > TMED109 > TMED109 > TMED109. Next base: position 3,116 of record CAWVYV010000038.1, read on the forward strand.
TCCTGCATTAATTAATAGCTCTGCACAAGATGGAGAAGTATCTTTATGAGCACATGGCTCTAATGTTACTATGGCTGTTGCACCTTTAGAACTAGCAGTTAATGAATTTAATGCATTCATTTCTGCGTGTGGCCTACCTTTATCAGATGTCCTTCCCATACCAATTAGATTATTTGATCTATCAAGTATTAAACAACCAACACTAGGGTTTGGAGAACAACAACCTATACCTCTTTTTGCAAGAGATAATGCACTTCTCATGGCTACTTCTAGTTGCATACCTCTTTATTCCTTTATAGTTATTTTTTTGTAGTATCTTCGCTGAGTCCTCCGATAAATTTCTCAAAATCCCTTGCTTCTCTAAAATTTCTATAAACACTAGCAAATCTAACATAAGCAACTTGATCAATTTCGGAAAGAGTATTCATTACTAACTCACCTATATCACTGCTTTCTATTTCAGAATCTCCTGAAGATTCAAGCCTCCTAACCAGACCTGTAATCATTTTTTCAATTCTTTCATCTTCTAATGGTCTTTTACGAAAAGCAATCATTATGGAACGAGCTAATTTATCTCTATCAAATTCCACTCTTTTACCATCCCTTTTTTTAACCATGAGATCCCGTAACTGAACTCTTTCAAAGGTGGTAAAACGAGCAGCACATTGTATACAAGACCTTCTTCTTCTTATTACAGAATTATCTTCTGTGGGACGAGAATCTTTTACTTGAGTATCTTCATCATTACAATAAGGACATCGCATATAACTTTCCTTTAATAATTTAATACCATTCTACTTGTATCTTATAGAAGAATAAAGAGGAAAATCCTTACACATACTAATTACATCTTTTTTTACTTCATCTTCAATAATGCTTATATTCTCTTTGTCCTTAGAAAGACCCTTTAATATTTTCCCTATTAACTGTCCAATTTTTAACATTTCTGTTTCTTTAAAGCCTCTAGAAGTAACTGCAGGCGTTCCTATTCTTAAACCAGAAGTAATAAAAGGTTTTTCTTCATCGAATGGTACAGCATTTTTATTACAAGTAATTCCTGCTCTATCTAAACTTTCTTCTGATATCTTTCCAGTAAGTTTAATAGGCCTCAAATCGCACAAAATTACATGACTATCTGTTCCACCAGAAACAATATTAACACCTTGGTTTTCTAACTCAGCAGACAAAGCTTTTGCATTTAAAATGATTTGTTTAATATATTTTTTAAATTCAGGCTTCAATGCTTCCCCAAATGCGGCAGCTTTAGCTGCAATAACATGCATTAATGGTCCACCTTGAATTCCCGGGAATATAGCTTTATCAAATAACTTACCTAAATCCTCATTATTAGACAATATCATTCCACCACGAGGGCCTCTTAATGTTTTATGTGTAGTTGTTGTTGCAACATGTGCATATTCAATTGGGTTAGGATATTCACCAGCAGCTATTAAACCAGAATAATGAGCAATATCAGCCAAAAAATAAGCTCCTACTTTATCAGCAACACTTCTTATCCTTTTAAAGTCTATATGCCTAGAATAAGCTGAAGCTCCTGCAATGATTAATTTTGGATTATGCTGAATTGCCAAAGCTTCTAGTTCATCATAATCTATGAGACCATCGTCTTTATTAACTCCATATTGAATAGAATTAAACCATTTTCCAGACTGGTTAGGTTTTGCTCCATGAGTTAAATGACCTCCAGATGCCAATGACATTCCTAAAATAGTATCTCCAGGCTTTAGCAAAGCCATAAATACAGCCTGATTAGCCTGCGAACCAGAATTTGGCTGAACATTAGCCCATTTACAAGAAAACAATTTGCATGCTCTTTCTATGGCAATCTCTTCAGCTATATCTACAAATTCACACCCTCCATAATACCTTTTTCCGGGATACCCTTCTGCGTATTTATTTGTTAATACTGACCCCTGTATATCTAATACTGTCTGACTGACAAAGTTTTCAGAAGCTATTAGCTCGATAGAATTTTGCTGCCTATTTAATTCATTTTGCATTGCATTTAATAATTCTTCATCCTGGCAACTTTTAATACCATTATCATTAATATTTAATTCTGATGAAATATTAACTTTATTCATCTAATGTTCCCTTCTTATAAATTAATTAAGTTTATCAACGCGCCTTTTATGTCTTCCGCCCTCAAATTTTTCTTTGATAAAAACATCCAATATACCTAAAGCATCTTCTTTATTAATAAACCTTGCACCAAAAACTACTGCATTGGCATCATTATGCTGTCTGGCTAATTTTGCTATTTCTATATTATGGCATAGTGCTGCTCTTACTCCTGCTATTCTATTTAGCGCAATACTAATTCCTATTCCACTTCCACATATGGCAACACCTAAAGTATTATTATTACTTACAATAAAATCTCCTAAGGCCTTTCCATAATCAGGGTAATCAACAGAATCATTATTAAAAGGCCCTAAGTCCTTAACCTTATAATTATTATTTTCCAAGTACGTTTTTATTTGCTCTTTCAAGCCGTAACCAGCATGATCAGATGCTAGTACAAATGAATTATTTTTGTCGGACAATAAAAAAACCCTCTATAGAATATTCAAAAAATATAAACAAAATTACTTATAATATATAGCCTAAAAATAAAAATTTAGTAGCTAATTAATATCAGTTCTTTTAATTTTTCCATTAGATAAATCCTTCATATATTCGTTTATCTCTTTTTTAACTACTCCTGCTAAAAAATATACTCCTACTAGGTTAGCAACAGACATTAAAAAAATCATAGAGTCTGATATATCTAAAACAGAACCTAAGCTAACAGAAGAACCTATTATGACAAAAACACAGAATATGAATTTAAAAATATTTTCCGATAAAACAGAATTACCAAATAAATAGCACCATGACTTTAAGCCATAATATGACCAAGCTATCATAGTTGAAAATGCAAATAAAATTGCAGCAAGCGCAAGAATATAAGGAAACCATGGTATAGTTTTGGCAAATGCAGCAGATGTTAATGCTATACCTGCTAAATTTCCACTTTCACTATATACTCCTGTAAGAACAATAACTAAAGCAGTTATTGTGCATATAATAATAGTATCTATAAAAGGCTCAAGTACAGAGACTAAACCTTCAGTTACTGGAATATCTGTTTTAACAGCAGCATGAGCAATTGGAGCTGATCCTAATCCAGCCTCATTTGAAAAAGCAGCTCTTTGAAACCCAATAATTAATGCTCCTAAAGCCCCTCCAGCCGCTGCCGTTGGAGAAAATGCTTCAGAAATTATACTAAATATTGCTTCTGGAACACCTCCAATATTTAGCAAAATGATTATTAACCCTGCAATCAAATATATTAGAGCCATTAAAGGAACTAAAGTTGAGGTAACTTTAGCTATAGACTTAATACCACCAATTATTACAACACCAAGTATTATCGCTATAATTAACCCAAATAACCATCCTTTATCAGCAAAGAAAGATGTTTGGCCTCCAGTTACAGAAACAAATTGTTGAAAAGATTGATTAGCTTGGAACATATTTCCACCTCCAAGTGCTCCGCCTATGCAGCAAATTGAGAAAAATACGGCAAGAATTTTACCAAGAGTCGCTTTTCCTTTTTCAGCTAAACCTTTAGATAAATAATGCATGGGGCCACCAGAAACAGTACCATCTGAGTTTATAACTCTATATTTAACACCAAGTGTACATTCACAAAACTTAAGTGACATACCAAGAAAGCCTGCAAGTATCATCCAAAAAGTTGCTCCTGGTCCACCAATAGAAATTGCAACAGCTACGCCAGCTATATTACCTAATCCTACAGTCCCTGATAAGGCAGTTGATAATGCCTGAAAGTGAGAAACTTCTCCTTTAGATTCAGGTTTATCATACCTTCCACGCACCAAATCCAAAGCATGAGAAAACATTCGTAAGTTAATAAAATTAAAATAAAATGTACAAAATATTGATCCAGCTATTAACCACAATACAATTATTTTTATATCTGCTCCTGCAACACTAAAAGAATAAAACACAGTACCAGCAATTTTATTAGATATAGGAGATAACCAAGCATTTATTAGAGAATCAAAACCATCGCCTGCAAAAGATGACTTTGAGGAAAAGCATAAACCCATCAAAAATAAAATTTTATAAAATATTCTCATTATAATTACCTCCTAAATTAATATACTTAAAACATATGAAATTATTCTTACTTAAGTAAAGTTAAAATATTAACTAATTGAAGAGATATTTAACTCTTTCCAAACTTTTTTTAAAGAATCCACCAAATAATCTATCATTTTTTCATCATGGAGTGGGCTTGGAGTAATTCGTAATCTTTCCTTACCTTTAGGAACTGTTGGGTAATTTATAGGCTGCACATATATCGAAAAGTCTGAAAGAAGGATATCAGATGCTTTTTTGCAAAGTACTGGATCTCCTACTAATATTGGAACTATATGACTATCTGATGGCATAACAATAATACCTGTTTGTCTTAATTTTTCTTTAAGACTTTTTGCTCTTTCTTGATGAATTTTTCTTTCTATACTAGATTCTTTTAAGTGTTTTACTGATGCTAATGCACCTGCAGCTATTGCAGGTGGCAAAGAAGTAGTAAATATAAAACTTGAAGCGAAAGACCTAATAACATCTATAATATTGTTATTTGATGCTATATACCCACCCATTGTCCCATAAGCTTTTGCAAGAGTGCCTTCAATTATATCTAGCTCATCCATTAAACCTTCACGCTCAGCAATTCCGCCACCACGTAAGCCATACATTCCTACTGCATGCACTTCATCTAGATAAGTAAGAGCATTGTTTGCTTTAGCAACTTCGCACAGTTCTTTTATTGGAGCTATATCGCCATCCATAGAATAAACAGATTCAAAAGCTACTAGTTTTGGGCGTTCAGGATGAATAGTTTTTAGAATTTTGTCTAAATGATCCGGATCATTATGTTTAAATATAATTCTTTCCGCCTTACTGTTTCTTATACCTTGTATCATTGATGCATGGTTTAGTTCATCGGATAACACAACACAATCTGGCAGAATAGAAGCTATAGTACTAAGGGATGCTTCATTAGAAATATATCCAGAAGTAAACAAAAGTGCCCCCTCTTTATTATGAAGGTTTGCTAATTCTTTTTCTAATAAAACATGATAATGTGAGGTTCCAGAAATATTTCTAGTTCCTCCTGATCCTGCTCCTGATGAATCAATAGCTTCATGCATTGCAGATAAAACTTTTTTATTTTGCCCCATCCCAAGATAGTCATTAGAACACCATACTGACACCTCTTTCTCTTTAGAATCAGAATAGTGTATAGCATTAGGAAAACTTCCTAATGTTCTTTTTATATCATTAAAAACTCTATATCTTC
>CAWVYV010000039.1:0-8488 GCA_963934475.1 uncultured Alphaproteobacteria bacterium
TTCAAACAAAGGAATATTTAAAAAATTAGATGCTGCTCTTGAGCATGCAAGAGATACACCTAGTGTACTATTTCCTCCTAAATTACTTTTATCTTTTGTACCGTCTAGTTCAATTAAAATATTATCTATATTTTCCTGATCTAAACAGTTTACTCCTTTAAGAGAATTAGATATTTGAGTATTGACTATTTCTACTGCTTTTTTTACTCCCTTGCCAAAAAACCTATTATCATTATCTCTTTTCTCGACAACTTCATATGCACCCGTTGATGCACCTGAAGGAACAGAAGCCCTACCAGTTATATTGTTATCTAAAAGAACATCAACTTCTAAAGTAGGGTTTCCCCTACTATCAATAATTTCTCTACCATGTATTTTTTGGATAATACTCATTATTCTTTCAATCTATTTACTATAAAATATTTTTTGCAATTTTATCATGTTTAATTAAAGTTTCTAGCAGCCCTTTTACCTTATTTAACGGCATCATATTAGGACCATCGCTCGGTGCATTATCAGGGTCTTCATGTGCCTCCATAAATATTGCTCCAACCCCTATAGCCGCAGCTGCAGTTGCTAATGTAGGCACAAATTCTCTTTGACCACCTGATTTATCACCTAACCCTCCAGGCTGTTGAACTGAATGTGTTGCATCAAATACAACAGGGTGTCCAAATTTTTTTAAAATAGGAATAGATCTAAAATCAGAAATTAAAGTATTATATCCAAAGCTAACTCCTCTTTCACATATCATAACGCCACCAGCTCCATTGTTAACTATTTTATCAACAACATTTTTCATGTCCCAAGGAGCTAAAAATTGTCCCTTTTTTACCATAATAGGTAAATCAGTTTTAGCAGCTTGGATAAGCAGATCAGTTTGCCTACATAAAAAAGCAGGAATTTGGATTATATCAATAACATTTGCTATAATAGGTATTTGTTCTTTTTCATGAATATCTGTGATAACAGGACATCCAATAGTTTCTTTAATAGAGGAAAATATTTCCAAGGACTCCATAATGCCAGGCCCTCTTGAAGAATTAAGAGACGTCCTATTAGCTTTATCAAATGATGATTTATAAATAAACTGTAAACCTAAAGAGCCACAAATTTTTGATAACTCTTCTGCAGTTCTTAATGCATGATCTTTACTTTCTATAACACAAGGACCTGCTATCAGAGTAAATTGATTATTATTATTTATAACTAAATCTTTAACTTTAACATCTATACTCTTATTCATTTTTTTACTTCGTTTTCTTTGTTGCCTCTATAAAGGATATAAATATAGGGTGAGGTTTAAATGGTCTAGATTTTAACTCTGGATGAAACTGAACGCCCAAAAACCAAGGATGCGTTTTTAACTCTATTATTTCCGGTAATGACCCATCAGGAGATTTACCTGAAAATATTAGGCCTTTTAACCTTAATTTGTCCTCGTACTCTGAGTTTACTTCATAGCGATGTCTGTGTCTTTCATTAATATTAGAACTTTTGTATATTCTATACGCTATTGTATTATTTTGAATTTTACAAGGATATGAACCAAGTCTCATAGTTCCTCCAACATCAGATTTTTTTGACCTAATCTCTTTTTTACCTTCACGATACCATTCAGTTAACAAACCTATTACATTATTATCTGTATTGGCAAATTCAGTCGAATTAGCATCTTTTAATTTCAAAACATTTCTTGTAAACTCTATTACAGATAACTGCAAACCTAAACATATACCTAAGAAGGGGATTTTATTTATACGAGCAAATTTGATTGCATTAATTTTACCTTCAATACCTCTTTCTCCAAAACCACCCGGAACAATTATAGAGTTAATATCTTTAAACTCTTTATTTATATTGTTCTTTTTTAATTTTTCAGAATTAATCCATTTAATATTGATTCCAATATTATTAGCAATTGCTCCATGAACTAAGGCCTCATTCAAAGATTTATATGCGTCAGGAAGGTCAGTATATTTTCCAACTATTCCTACATTTACACTCTTCTTTACTTTTTTTGCAGATTCAACAATATTTTTCCACTTTAAGAGATTAATACTCTTAGGTTTAATAGAGAAGTGTTTCAGAACTTGAATATCTAATTTTTCTTTATGATAAACTATAGGTACACTATATATATTACTTACATCTAGTGCTTGAATAACATCCTCTGAAGAAACATTGCAAAACAAAGCAATTTTATCAATTTGGTTGGACTCTATTGACCTGTCACATCTACATAAAAGTATATTGGGCTGTATTCCAATTTCTCTTAGCTCTTTTACAGAGTGTTGAGTAGGTTTTGTTTTTAGTTCATTTGATGTAGATATATAAGGCACTAAAGTTAGATGTATATATATAGCTTTCTTTTTTCCTACTTCGTTTCCAAATTGTCTAATAGCTTCTAAAAAGGGTAAGCTTTCAATATCTCCAACAGTTCCTCCAATTTCAACTATAATAAAATCTGTCTTACCTATATCTTTTGTTATAAAAGATTTAATTTCATCTGTAACATGTGGAATGACTTGTACTGTACTTCCTAAGTATTTACCTTCACGTTCCTTATTAATTACATTTTGGTATATTCTTCCCGTTGTAATATTATCACTTTGTCTAGCAGGGACACCAGTAAAACGCTCATAATGCCCTAAATCTAAATCTGTCTCTGCCCCATCATCTGTAACAAAAACTTCGCCATGCTGGTAAGGACTCATGGTGCCTGGGTCAACGTTTATATAAGGATCTAATTTTCTTATGCGGACTGAGTAACCTCTAGCTTGAAGTAATGCACCTAAAGCTGCTGCAGAAATACCTTTACCTAAAGATGAAACCACACCACCAGTAACAAATATATACCTGGAATTACTCATAAACCACCTTGATTATAGATAAACGCACAATATATCTCATAAATTACTCTGCTTTTGGAGGAGTAAGAATATTTTCACCTTCTTCAATTTTGATCAAAGGTGCATCCATTTCAGATTCAATAACATTTAGCAGTCCGTTCTGACCTTTATTAGATTTACTTTCTATTATTGCTAATACTAGACTTGTCATCATAAAAAGTGCTGCAAAAACTGCAGTAACTCTAGTTAAAAAATTTGCAGAACCTTTATTACCCATAATTCCACTTAAGGACATACCTCCACCTAAACCACCTAATGCACCACCATCACTTTTTTGCAAAAGAATAAATACAATTAAGCCTAATGCTAATAAAACATGTATTGCTAATATTATATCTGCCATTTCAAATCCTATCATGTAAAAATTATTAAATTAATTTGCCATTAAACAAATTTCTGAAAACTCTTCCGGCTTTAAAGAAACACCTCCAATTAATAACCCTCCAAGGTTAATACATGAAAAAATTTCTTTTGCATTACTTTTATTAACAGAACCTCCATATAAAATATTTATACTATTATCTATTTTATTATTTGATAACCATCCTTTTATCATATTAAGCATTTCATTAATAGATGAATTATCTGGAATTTTACCTGATCCTATTGCCCAAATTGGCTCGTAAGCAAGTATGCAATTATTTTTATTACTATTTTTAGGAACAGATTCATCTAATTGTTTTTTTATCACCTCTAAAGCTCTCCCATCTTCTCTATCTCTAGCATTTTCACCAACACAAATTATTGGTATTAAATTACTTTCTAAAGCATTGTTTGCTTTAGATAAAATATCATTATTAGATTCTAACTTTCCTATCCTTCTTTCTGAATGCCCCACTATAACATATTTACAACCTGTATCAAACAACATATTAGCAGAAACATCACCTGTATATGCCCCTGATTTATGTACACTACAATCTTGAGAACCTAAACTAATAACAGTTTTTTTAATGGTCTTATTGACACTGTCTAAGCAAATATATGATGGAAATATTGCAACTTCACAATTTAATTTTTTTCTATCTAAAGATTCAATTATCCTAGAGGATAAATGTTTAGCTTCTTCTATATTACAGTTTAACTTCCAATTTCCTGCTATTAACAAAACTAAACTCCATTAAAATCAAAAATAAAAATTTGTTTTAACTTATAAATAAATATACAACAATAGATTAAATATACTGTTATATATGCTATTTATAAACAAAATAACAATAATAATATAAATATAATAAAATTTAATGATGGAAAATATAATGCTAAACACTTTAAAAAGTAAAATTAAGTCAATTTTTTTAAAAATATTTCTTCTATTACTCGCATCTAGTTTTGCACTATGGGGTGTAGGTGATATTTTTTCATCAAGAAATAATCCTGAAGTCGCAACTATAGGTAAGTTAGATGTTTCTGCAAATGAATTTATTGAGACCTATCAAAGAATCTTAACAGAGTTAAATAAAAATGCAGAAGGTCAAATCACGGAAGAAGTTGCTCAATCCTTAGGATTGCCTAGACAAACACTAGCTCAATTAATTAATGAAAAAATTATTGATATAGAAGTAGAAAAGGCAAATATTTCTGTTCCAGACGAACATTTAAAAAAATTAATACTTTCATCTTCTATGTTTAAAGATCAGTTTGGTGCATTTAGTAAAGAGCAATTCCAATACGTATTAAGACAATTAGGCATGGATGAAGAAAAATATTTTAATGAAATCAAAAAGTCTATTTTAAGAGATCAAATTCGGTCCCCTTTTGCATATTCCAATGACCTATCCCCAATACTTAAAGATGTTTATTATAAAATAAGGAATGAAAGCAGGAGCATAAAAGTCATCAATATCCCAGCAGCCGCTTATAAAGTAGCAAAAATTCCATCAGATGCGGACATTCAAAACAAGCTTAATAAAGATAAAGAATTTTATACTAAACCAGAACTAAGAAGCTTTTCTTTTATATCATTAAAACCTGATGATCTTTTAGAAACAATTAGTATAGATGAGGCAGATTTAAAAATAGAATATAATAATTATCCTGAAAAATACAATACAGCAGAAAAAAGAGAAGTCTTTTTAGTAAATTTTCAAGATGAAAATGAAGCTCTTAAAATAATAGAAGAAATAAATTTACCAACAAAAGAATCTAATCTTTCAGAAAACTTTGTAAACGTAATTAAAAATAATACAAATAAAGACCCAGAAGCAATAAGATTAGGATTAATAGAATATAATGATTTACCTGATGATGTGTCTTCAAGCATTTTTCAAGCTGAAATAAATAAAATTATAGGGCCAGAAAAAACGCCATTTGGATGGAGAATATTTCTTATAAACAAAGTAATTCCTGAAGTTATTAAAGAGTTTGAAGATGTAAAAAAAGAAATAGAGAAAGAGCTAAAAGTTAATATAGCTTTAGAAAAAATGTATGATTTAGGAAATGCTTTCTATGACGAGGTAGCCGCAGGTAATAATATCCAGGAAGCAGCATTAACAATTAATGCAAAAGTATTAAAATTTAACAATATTGATGTTAATGGGATGGGTTTGAGTGGAAATATAATTAATGATTTACCTCCTTACCCAGGTTTAATGCAAACTGTGTTCGATGCAAATATAAATGAGCCATCAGAATTAATTAACACAATAAGCAATACAATATATGCAATACAGGTTGAAGAAATAATCCCTCAAAGCATAATGTCCTTTGTAGAAGCTAAAGATATAATAATTAAAGATATACAAAAAGCAGAAAGTCTAAATTTAGCTCTAAATACTGCCAATGACATAATTGTAAAAATTAATAATAACCAAGATATTGAAGAATTAGTAAAAGAATATAACTTAATAGTATTAGACGCTAATAATGTAAAAAAAGATGGGTCAGGATCAGAAGGTATACTTAATGAAGAAGGAGTAAATGCAGTATTTAATATTAAGAAAGGGCAAATTACAAATGCAATTAAATATAATAATAATACATATATAATTGCAAAAGTAGAAGATGTGATCCCTATTAATGAAGTTAATAATGAAGATTTATTAAAAGTTAATTTAAGTGTTTCTCAAGGGATATCTAAGGATATTCAAGATCTTTTTATTAATAACCTTAGTAAAGAACAAAATATTAAAGTTAATGAAAAATTATTAGATAGTTTATTTCAAAATAATAGCTAGTAAAAAATATGATGTATCAACCAGATTTTAAGACTTTTAAAAAAGAATTAAGTAGAGAAAAGTCACAAGTAATTTGGACTACACTTGTTGCAGACCTAGATACGCCTGTTTCTGCAATGATTAGGCTAGGGGAAAATAGCCCCTACTCTTTTCTATTAGAATCTGTAGAAGGCGGTGATACAAAAGGAAGATACTCTATCTTAGGGTTAAACCCTGACTTAATATGGAGGTCACATAAAAATAAAGCAGAGATAAATTATAACCCTGAGGAGTCTTTAGAGAATTTTATTCTAGATGATAAAAAAACATTTGCATCTTTAAGAAGTTTAATGGAAATATCTAAAATTAAAATTCCAAAACATTTACCTCCAATGTCATCTGGGTTAGTTGGGTATTTAGGTTTTGATAATATAAAATTAGTAGAAGATATTCCATCGGACAACCCTAGCACTTTAAACCTACCGGACGGCATCTTTATAAGACCTAAAATTATGGTAATTTTTGATGCAGTAGAAGATAAGATGACAATTATTACTCCAGTTTATTTACAAAATATAAATAGCCCTGACTTTGATAAAATCTATAATGAAGCATGCCAGGACATTCAAAAAATTATTAATTTATTAAAACAACCTATTGATAATAAGCATTTTAATAAAGAATTTAATAACAATGACAATAATAATCTTATAACATCCAACTTTACTAAGGATGAATATTTAAAAATAATACAAAAAGCAAAAGACTATATTATAGCAGGTGATATATTTCAAGTTGTACCTTCTCAAAGATTTGAAATGCCTTTTGACTTGCCTCCCTTCAACCTTTATAGATCCCTTAGAAGGTTAAACCCTTCTCCATTTCTTTATTATTTAAATTTTAATAATTTTTCTGTAATTGGCTCAAGTCCAGAAATATTAGTGAGGGTTAGAGATGATAAAGTAACCATTAGACCTATTGCAGGGACAAGGCCAAGAGGAAATAATACAGAGCATGACAATGCTTTAGCAAATGAACTTTTGAATGACCAAAAAGAAATATCAGAACATAGAATGCTCTTAGATTTAGCAAGAAATGATGTTGCAAAAGTATCAATTTCTGGAAGCTTAAATGTTACCGAAAAAATGATTATTGAGAAATATAGCCATGTGATGCATATAGTTTCTAATGTAGAGGGAGACAAACTTGATAATGTAGATTATTTAGAAGCATTACTTTCTGGTTTTCCTGCTGGTACGGTTAGTGGTGCCCCTAAAATAAGAGCTATGGAAATTATAGATGAGCTTGAAAATGACAAAAGAGAGGTTTATGGAGGGTGTGTCGGGTATTTTTCCTCAGATGGGACTATGGATACTTGTATTACTTTAAGAACAGCAATTATAAAAGATAAAAAAATGTATGTACAAGCTGGAGGAGGAATAGTTGCTGACTCTAACCCTGAAAATGAATACCAAGAAACAGTTAATAAAGCAAAAGCATTATTTAAAGCAGCAAACGATGCACTAAGATTTGCAAATGATTAAAATATTGAGAATATAATACATGTATATTTTAATAGATAACTATGACAGCTTTACGCATATAATAAGACATTATTTAGATAAAAATAATGCAAATGTAGAAGTTTATAGGAATAATGTGATTGCAGCAAAAGATATAATTAAAAAAAAACCTAAAGGAATAATTATATCTCCTGGACCTAAAACACCTGATGAAGCAGGAATTAGCCTAGAATTAATCAAATTAGCGTCAAAGAAAATACCTGTATTAGGCATATGTTTAGGACATCAATCTATAGCCCAAGCTTATGGTGGAAAAATAATTAGGGCAGAAAATATAATGCATGGAAAATTAAGTACTATTAAACATGATGGCAGCTTAATATTTAAAGATATGCCCCAAAATTTTTTAGCTACTAGGTATCATTCTTTAATTGTTGAAAAATCTTCTTTGCCAAACAACTTAGTAATTAACGCTACTTCAAAAGATAACTATATCATGGGTATTGCAGATATAAATGCTAAAGCATATGGCTTACAATTTCATCCTGAAAGCCATGATACTGAACATGGGTTTAAATTAATTAATAACTTTATAAAGATATGTGAAAATAATGAATCCTATTAGTATTATAATGCCTAAATTAATGGATAATATTAACTTATCTAGAAGTGAATCTGAAAATGTTTTTAACTACTTAACATCTGGAGCAGCTTCAGAAGTAGAAATGGCTGCTTTTTTAGCAACATTGTCTGTAAAGGGATCAAGTTCTGAAGAGTTGATAGGTGCCGTAAATTCTTTAAAGCCTTATGTTATAAATCCATTAAAATTAGATATAGACACAATAGATATTGTAGGAACCGGTGGAGATGGATTAAAAACATTTAATATATCTACTGC
>CAWVYV010000040.1:0-8423 GCA_963934475.1 uncultured Alphaproteobacteria bacterium
GCTCCACATTTAAGTAAAGAGTTTGTTAATTCCTGTTTTTCTTCTAAAGATACACCGTCTATAGGCGCCACTAATAAAGAGGAGCCTCCACCAGAAATCAAAACTATTAACAGATCTTCTTTATTAAGAGTCTTTATCAATTTTATCAATTGCCTAGTAGCATCTAAACCAGCCTTATTAGGAACAGGATGTGAAGCCTCAATAATTTTTATATTTTTGCATATTTTTTTATGCCCATAACGCGTAATAACCAAACCAGATAGGTCTTTATAACCTTTTTTTTTCCATGCCTCTTCGTAAGCTCTAGCCATTTCTGCTGAGCCCTTACCTGCCCCTACTACCATAACTTTTCCAGAAGGCTCAGCATCAGGGATATAGTTTTTCATAATGTTGGCTGGATGAGAAACTAAAACTGCCTGATTAAACATATCTAACATAATGTTTTTATAATATATATTTTTCATTAGACTTATACTCTTCTGTGATTATATCTTTTAACAAACTATTTATTCTAAATAATATTTATATATGGCTACAATAATGATTAATAAAAATTATGAAAGCATAAAAATAAAAAGCCCAAAGTTACCTATATTATTTTGTTGTGATCACGCCTCAAATTCAATACCTAAAGAATATAATAAATTAGGATTAAATAATAGCGTTTTAAATAGCCACATAGCTTATGATCTAGGCGCAAAAAAGTTAACAATAGCATTATCAAAACAATTTAATACAAATGCTATTCTAGGGAAATATTCAAGATTATTTATAGACTTGAATAGAGAAAAAAATCATAAAAATTTAATTCCTGAGATTAGTGATGAAGTAAGAATTCCAAACAATATTAATTTAACTAAAAAAGAATACATCTACCGTACAAGTCATTTCCACAGGCCTTATCATATAAAAATATCAAATAAATTACAGGAGATGGATGAATTATTTTTATGTAAAACTGCTTTAATTTGCATTCATTCTTTTACTCCTTCATTAAAGAATAAATTAGAAAGGCCTTGGGAAATAGGGTTATTGTATAGAAAAGATGAATCCTTATATAAGCCAATAATCAAGTCATTAAAAATAAACAATTCTTTTAAAATTGGTAAAAATAAACCATATAGCGGTTTTGATGATGTTAATTACACTATGACAAATCATGGAGAAAAAGGTAAAAGACCTTTTATTTCTATAGAAATTAGAAATGATATATTTGAAGAAAGAAATATAAAAAATTATGAAAAATTATTGAAAAATATTTCTGAAGCAATTTTTTATTCTCAATTAAAATTAGGAAAACCCTATAATACTTTTGCTAAAAATATTAACTTATTTTAATATGTAAAAAAAAAGAAAATGGAGACAGTAATAATGAATAACAATATTAAAGAGAAAATAGAAGCAGCAACATTTAGAAGACTATTAAAACATTTTCAAGAAAACCCAAAAGTACAAAATATAGATTTAATGGAACTTGCTGGTTTTTGCAGAAATTGTATTTCGAAATGGTATTCTGAAGAGTCAAAAGAGAATAACTTAGAAGTAAATTATGATGAAGCAAAAGAGTTGGTGTATGGAATGCCTTATAAAGAATGGAAAGAAAAATTTCAAGAAGAGCAATCAGGTGATAGAATAGATAAACTTAGTAGTAAATTTCACAATCACTAAATATTATATCTTATGGTAACTTTTATACCAATCTATAAACTTTGGAATACCTTCTATTATTTTTGTTTTAGGTATAAAATTGAAGTCTGATTTTATAGCACTAATGTCTGCATAAGTATTAGCAACATCTCCTTTTTGTAAAGGTTTCATTACTTTAATTGCTTTTATACCTAAATAATCTTCAATTATAGAAATAAAATCCAATAAGTTTTCAGGTTTATTATTACCTATATTATATACCTTAGAAAAACTTTGGTTTGTTTCTTCTTTGCATGAATCTAATATTGATATAGTTCCGCTTATAATGTCATCAATATAAGTAAAATCTCTTTCCATAATACCATTGTTATATACTTCTATGGGGTCCCCATTTATAATTTTTTTTGTAAAAATCCAGGTTGCCATATCAGGTCTGCCCCATGGCCCATAAACTGTAAAAAACCTTAACCCTATAGTATTAATTCCATATAAATGATTATAAGTATAAGACATTAATTCGTCTGACCTTTTAGTTGCTGCGTATAGTGAGACAGGGGTGTCAACTCTATCCTCTGTAGAAAAAGGTACTTTAGTATTGCCTCCATAAACAGATGAAGAAGAAGCATAGACTAGATTTTTTATATTTAAATTTCTACATATTTCTAATATATTCAAATGCCCTACTATATTGCTTTTTATATACTCCATTGGAGCTTCTAATGAGTACCTTACTCCAGCTTGTGCTGCTAAATGGCACACTTTAGAAATTTTATATTTTTTAATAACTTTTTCTAAGTCATCATAATTTGAGATATCAATATTCTCAAAAGTAAGGTTTTTATATGTTTTAAGGTTATTTAATCTGTCTTTTTTTAAATTTACGTCATAATAATCAGAAAGATTATCAATTCCTAAAATACTTTCTCCTCTTTTAAGGAGATTCTTGGCTAAATGAGAGCCGATAAAACCAGCAATTCCAGTAACTAATATAGTCATAACGAATTAATTTACCCCTTAATAATTTATAAAAGTTATATACTATAAATAGAAGTATTAAAATTAATGATTAAAAATTAATTTTAATACATTTTAAATGTAGTGTATAGTATGCTAGACTTTTTTATAAAAGTTAAACATTCAATACATCTATGCAAAAAAACATATTGTATTGAATTGAGGTATAGAATAAAATCTTTTAATTAATAAATACATAAAGGCTATTTATGGAATTAAAACACAAAGTATCTTTGGATGATAAATATTCGTTAGATTCTGGTAGAGTTTATATTACAGGAACACAAGCTTTAGTTAAACTTCCTATAATCCAGAGGCAACGAGACAAAAAAAATAATTTAAATACAGCCGCCTTTATATCAGGATATAGAGGTTCCCCTCTTGGAATGTATGATAAAGCTTTATGGGATGCTAAGAAATTTCTTAAGAATAACGATATAAATTTTGAATCAGGGTTAAATGAAGACCTTGCTGCTACAGCAGTATGGGGATCACAACAAGCTGGTCTAATATCTAAGAGTACTAAGGATGGAATATTTGGAATATGGTATGGTAAAGGCCCAGGTGTAGATAGATCTGGTGATGCATTTAAACATGCAAACTCTTCAGGAACCTCTCCAAATGGTGGAGTTTTGGCACTTCTTGGAGATGATCATACTGCAAAATCTTCAACTTTAGCTCACCAAAGTGAATATGCAATGGTCGATGCGCAAATACCTGTATTAAACCCTTCAAATGTTCAAGAAATTTTAGATTATGGTTTAATTGGTATTGCCTTATCAAGATATGCTGGTGTTTGGACATCAATGAAATGTGTAACTGCTACAATGGACAGTTCTGCTTCTGTAAATGTTGATTTAGATCGTATAAAAATACATATTCCAGATTTTGAAATGCCTGCCGATGGTGTACATATTAGGTGGCCTGATGATGTTTTAACTCAAGAATCCAGACTATCTAATATCAAATTACCTGCTGTAAAAGCATTTGTTAAAGCTAATAATATTAATCATGGTGTTTGGTCTAAAGGAAATAAAAATATAGGAATAATATCTACAGGAAAAGCTTATGCTGAAGTAAGACAAGCTTTATCAGATTTAAATATTGATGAAACTTATGCAGAAAAATTAGGTTTACACTTATTTAAAGTAGGTATGCCTTGGCCTCTAGAAGAATCTAAAATAATTGAATTTTGTTCTAATATGGAAGAAATAATAGTTTTTGAAGAAAAAAGGCCTTTAATAGAAGATCAAGTAAAAGAAATTATGTTTAATCAAGCTAATAGACCTCAAAGAATTATTGGTAAACGTGATGAAGATAATAAAGACCTTATGGCTTCTACTGGAGAACTTACTCCAGATTTTGTTTCAGAAGTAATTGCTGAAAGAATTACAAAAACAAATAAAGATGAGCATATTTTAAATAAATTAAGACTTATAAAACAAAATGAACCAGATACAGCAGTCATTGAAGGTATAGCAAATAGAACTCCGTATTTCTGTTCAGGTTGCCCGCATAACAGTTCTACAAAAGTACCAGAAGGTAGTAAAGCAATGGCTGGTATAGGTTGTCATTTCATGGCTGCATGGATGGATAGAGATACAGATCTTTTCACTCATATGGGAGCTGAAGGTGCAAATTGGATTGGGATGTCTCAATTTGTTGAAGATGATCATATATTTCAGAATATAGGTGATGGTACATATACACATTCTGGCATTCTTGCTATTAGAGCGGCGGTAGCTGCAAAAGTAAATATTACTTATAAAATATTGTTTAATGATGCTACAGCTATGACAGGAGGGCAACCAGCAGAGGGAGTTCCAACACCAGCTAAGATATCTCATCAATTATTTGGAGAAGGTATTAAAAGAATAGCAGTTGTTAGTGATGAACCAGAAAAATATGGAATAAATACTAATTTCGCTGAAGGAACAACTATTAATCATAGAAGTGAAATAGATCAAGTTCAAAAAGACTTAAGGACTTGGCCTGGCGTAACTGTAATGATTTACGACCAAACATGCGCAACTGAAAAAAGAAGACGCCGTAAAAGAGGGTTAATGGAAGATCCTGATAAAAGAAGTTTTATTAATGACCTAGTATGTGAGGGCTGTGGAGATTGTTCTAAAACTTCAAATTGTGTTTCTATAGAACCTTTAGAGACTAAGTTAGGCAGAAAAAGAAAAGTAAATCAATCTACTTGTAATAAAGATTTTAGTTGTGTTGATGGTTTTTGTCCTTCTTTTGTTACAGTTCAAGGAGCTACAATAAAAAAAAGAAAAGTTACACCTGCATCTGATCTTCCAAAAAATATATTTGATAAGTTACCAAAACCTAAAGAAATAAATTTAGAAAAACCATTTGATATAGTTGTTACGGGTATAGGAGGTACAGGTGTGGTTACTATTGGAGCTCTAATAGGAATGGCCTCTCACATAGAAAACAAGGGAGTTAGTGTTTTAGATCAAGTCGGTATAGCGCAAAAAGGGGGAGCTGTGCTAAGTCATATAAGAGTAGCAGAATCTCCTAAAAGTATTCATTCTGTTAAAGTAGGAAAAACTAGTGCTGACTTAATTTTAGGCTGCGATATGGTAGTTGTTACATCTAGCCCCGTAAGAGAGCTAATGAATATAAATACTACTCAATCTATTATTAATGATCATGAAACACCAGTAGCAGGGTTTGTATTAGATCCAGATCATTCTTTTGGAGGCAAGAGAATTCGACAAATTATAGAAAAATCATCTAAGGAAACGAATTTTATTAATGCCATAAAAATTTCTACTGCAATGTTTGGAGATTCTATAGCCTCAAATATGTTTATTACAGGATATGCTCTGCAAAAAGGTTTTATTCCTGTAAAACCAGAAAGCATGGAAGAAGCTATAAAGCTTAATAATATGGCTGTAGATATGAATTTATCTGCATTTCGTTGGGGTAGAATGGCAGCATATGATCAAAAATATGTTGAAAAAGAAGCAGCGCCTTTCATGCCAAATACCGAAATCAATAATGATGAATACTTATTGGAAGATATAATTAAGGATAGAGTATTATTTTTAAGTAATTACCAAAATAAGAAATATGCTGATACCTATATAAATCTTGTAAATAAAACTATAGCAACTGAAAAAAAATTAAATAATAATAAAGATGACTTAGCTAAAGCTGTTGCTAAATATTTATCAAAATTAATGGCCTATAAAGATGAATATGAAGTTGCTAGATTATATACTAATGGCGAGTTTAAAGAAAAATTAAACAATGCATTTGAAGGAAAATTAAAGCTTAAGTTTCATGTCGCTCCTCCTCTATTTGCACCCAAAGACCCAAATACTGGAAAACTTAAAAAAATTACAATAGGCTCTTGGATATTGCCTGTATTTAAAGTCCTTTCAAAATTAAAATTTTTAAGAGGTACTATCTTAGATCCTGTTGGCAAAACAAAAGAAAGAAAAATGGAAAGATTTTTAATATCTCAATATAAAGAAGATATTGATAAAATATTACAAGAAGTAAATTCTAAAAATATATCATTAGCTGTTCAAATAGCCTCTATTCCTGAAATGATTAGAGGTTATGGACACGTAAAAGAAGAGCATATGAAAAAAGCTTCAATAAAGAGAAGTCAACTTCTAGATTCATGGAACTCAAAAGATTACGAATCTATTACTTCTGTTGCTGCCGAATAGAAACTCCTTAATCTATTATAGGTTTGTACACGTAATATTAATGTATATAAATTACAGAAAATTTACACATGAAAGATAATAAAGCCACAATAACAGGCAAGGTTAAAAGGTATGCCAGTGTTAGTAGTAAGGTTACTGGTGTGGTTGCTCGTATGGCTGGAAATAAAATAATAGGCAACAATGATATTAATAAAAATGCAGATAGTATATTAAATGCTTTAGGAGGTTTAAAAGGACCACTTATGAAAGTAGCACAATTACTAGCTACTATTCCAGATGCACTTCCAAAAGAATATGCTGAAAAACTTCAAACTCTTCAATCAGAAGCTCCTTCAATGGGTTGGTTTTTTGTAAAAAGAAGAATGGCAGGAGAATTAGGTAATGAATGGCTAAATAAATTTGAAGCATTCGACAAAAAAGCAATAAAAGCAGCATCATTAGGACAAGTTCATAAAGCAAAGGCAAATGGTATAATTATTGCTTGTAAATTGCAGTACCCAGATATGATATCAATAGTAGATGCAGATCTAAAGCAATTAAAGTTAATTTTCACTATATACGGAACATGGGATAAAACTATTAAGACAAAGGATATATATGAAGAGCTTACCAATAGATTAAAAGAAGAGCTAGACTATAATAAAGAACAAAAGAATATGCTTCTTTTTAATGAAATACTTAAAAATGAAAAATATATTAAAGTGCCTAAGCCTATTAAAAAGCTATCTACAGATAAACTTCTAACTATGACATGGTTAGAAGGCGATTCAATTATGAATTGGAAAAAAGCTAAATCAGAAATAAAAAACCACCTTGCCTTAACATTATTTAATGCATGGTATATTCCATTTTATAAATATGGAATAATTCATGGAGACCCGCACCCTGGGAACTATCAAATTAATAATAAGGATCCCAATAAACCTAGTATAAATCTGCTTGATTTTGGATGCATAAGAGTGTTTTCTCCAAAATTTGTTAAAGCTGTTATAGATTTATACATTGCGATGAGAGATGATAATCAAAAACTAGCTATAAAAGCTTATGAAGCATGGGGTTTTGATAACCTAAATAAAGATTTGATTAAAGTATTAAATATATGGGCGGCTTATATTTATGGTCCTTTATTAGAAAATAAAAAAAGATATATACAAGATCCAAAAGCTTTAAGTAATGGTAAAGATATTGCTTCAAATGTTTACAAAGAATTGAAAAAACTAGGTGGGGTAAGTCCACCAAAAGAATTTGTATTAATAGATAGAGCTGCAGTTGGACTTGGGTCTGTTTTTATGCACTTAAATGCACAGCTTAATTGGCATAAAATTGTAGAAGGTTTAATAGAAGGTTTTGACGAAAAAGAATTGGCACGTAAACAAAAAGAAATCTTAAAAAAAACAGGTGTTACTTAATTAACCTTACTCTCAAGTATAAAACTTGATACTTTAAAATAAGCCTCTTTTATTGAATCTTCAGAATTATTTTTAGATTTTTTTAAAGTCTTAAACGAATGGTCCCCATCTTCTAGCCAAAAAATTGAATTTTTTTCATTTAAATTATACTTTTTAACTTCATTAATGCTTCCAAATTTATCTCTAGTTCCTTGAATTATTAATATAGAAGGACCGTCGCTTTGCAAACAATCTAACCTCAATTTATCTTTATTATTTATTGGGTGGAATGGGTAACCTAATACTATTACTCCTGTCACATTTATTTCCTTACTAATAATTGCTGACACTCTTCCTCCCATTGATTTTCCACCTATCCAAATATCTTTTTTTGGAAATATTTTTTTAATTTTATGGTATATATCTTTATAAAACGTACATAGAAATGGCACCTTATCAGGAAAAGATGTTTTTCCTAATCTTCGTTTTGACATATATGGAAACTCAAACCTAATAACTAATATATCTCTTTCTATTATACCTTTTACGATAGTGTTCATGAAAACTGAATCCATAGGAGATCCTGCACCATGAGCCAAAATTAATAATTTTTTTGCTTCTTTATTACCATCTATAAGTATATTATCTAAAATCATACTAATTAAATTATTACTAATAA
>CAWVYV010000041.1:0-8371 GCA_963934475.1 uncultured Alphaproteobacteria bacterium
TTGATATAAATATAATGTTTGATTTTTACTTTCTTATAATTTTTGTAATATACTGTATATAGATAATATTTTAATATATGCACTACATTTAGTATAAAAAGGATGGTTATGAGAGCTGTTTCATCAAGTCTTGCAAATGACAATTTTAACCCTCTAGATTTAATAGAAGATGTGGTCGTTTCAAATGACTGGTCATATAATAGAACTGATAGTGATACTTTATATGTTGAAGTTGAAGGGGAGTGGTGTGATTACCAGTTAACCTTAGCTTGGAGCCAAGATTGCAATTTACTGCAATATACATGGACTTATAATGTTAATATACCTAGTAAAAAGTATGCATTAATATATTCTCTTTTAAACAAAATCAATCTTAATTTAAGTGCTGGACATTTTGAGTTATGGTCAGATGAAGGTTGGATCATGTATAGAAACTCTTTAATAAGTTTTGACTATTCCTCAATTACTTCAGAAAAAGTAAACCACATTTTATCTTCTTCGCTAGGAGACTGTGATAAATATTATCCAACATTTCAATTTCTATTATGGGGAAATAAAACACCTGGACAGGCTATGGAAGCCTCGTTATTAGAAACACAAGGTGAGGCTTAGTTCGTTCAGTGTTTAAAATACGGATACTTGTTATCGGGTGTGGGAAAATGGGATCTGCTATTTTAGATGGTGTTCTCAAAAACAATGTAATCAAAAAAGAAAGTTTATTCATAGTAGAGCCAAATATAGAACAAAAAAGATATCTTGAGAAAAAAGGCTTAAAAGTATTTAATAATATATCTGAAGTAAACTTATCTAAATTAAAAATAAATTCAATTCTTCTGGCAGTTAAGCCTCAACTAGCAGAGGCAGTTCTGACTAATCTTAATAAAATTATGATTAATAGTATTTTTGTTATTTCTATCGTTGCAGGAAAAAAAATAAATTTTTATAAAAAAATATTAGGAAGTAATATTTCTATAATAAGAGCTATGCCTAATACACCAGCTAGTTGTGGAAAAGGAGTTACAGCTATTTATCCATGTAAGAAAACTAACTCTAGTAATGTTAATATCGCTAAATCATTATTTTCTTCTGTAGGAATAGCAATTATTTTAAAAACAGAAAGCAAGATGGATATTGTTACTGCTGTTTCTGGAAGCGGTCCTGCCTATGTATTTCTTTTTATTGAAGGGCTTATTAAGTCTGCCGTAGGTCTTGGCTTAGATAAAAAAACAGCAACTATTTTGGTTACAGAAACTTTGCTAGGTTCAAGTTACCTAACATCTATTTCGGATAAGACTCCTCAAGTATTGCGTCAGAATGTTACTAGTCCAGGCGGAACAACTGAAGCAGCTCTAAAAGTATTAAATAAAAATAATGCATTTCATGAGCTATTAAATAAAGCCATTAATGCTGCTTTGAAAAAATCTATTAAGCTATCTTCATAATTAAATTAATATAGTTAACTTGATACTTTTGTATAAAAAAGTATTTTATTAGTATTAATAATTATTGGTACTAAAAATGCATAGTAAAGACCTAAAAGATATTTTAATTACAATTGCTATTAAAGAATTGCTAGCAAATAATTGGAATAAAATAGATATCAAATCCTTATCTAAAAAATCTAAGATATCATTAGAAGAAGTTTCACAAATATGTGGTTCAAAAAAAGATTTGTTGGATTTTTGGTCACAAAATATAAATGCAGAAATGGTTAAAGGTATTACGATAAAAGAGTTAGAAGAAGTTCCTATAAAAGAAAGAATTCTGGAATTAATGCTATGTAGGTTTGATGTCCTAAAACCTAAAATAAAAGAGATTAATGCCTTAATTAAATTGTCTCGAAGTAGTTTTTTGGAGTCTACCTATAGCATTAATAGGATTATGAAAAGTATGGAACTAATATTATTTTATTCAGGAATATCAGATAAAGGAAGTTTAGGGTTAATGAAAAAAAAAGCACTATCTTTAATATGGGTTTTAACTCTTAGAGAATGGAGTAAAGGCGAAATTAAAAATGATAGTGGTCTAATGGCAAAGATAGATCAAAGGTTATCTTTTGCTGAAAAGATTAATAATATTATCTTATAGGTTAGTTAATAGGAATTAAAAGGATGGCTCTTAGCCCACCTAATGGAGATTTTTCTAACTTAATTTCTCCTCCATGGCTTCTAGCAATATCTCTTGCAATGGTTAGGCCTAGACCCAATCCACCTGTTGATAAGTTTCGAGAGTTTTCTATTCTATAAAAGGCTTTAAATACAGATGAGTAGTCTTTTTCATCAATACCTGGTCCATTATCGTCAACAACTATATTAGCATTTTTTTCTTTCTTAAAAAGAGATATTTCAATTTTATCACTTTCTCTACATGCATTTGAAGTTAAATTGGTTATAGCTCTTCTAAGGTCACTTATTCTTATCTTTGCATCTATTGTTTCTATAATTTTAGGTATAATAATATCCCCATTTCTTTTTGCATCTAATATTATGCTACCAATTAGACTAGCAATATCTGATTTTACTCTTGTTCCTCCTTCCTTTTCTTTGATAAAAGATAAATATACTTCAATCATTTGTTCCATTTGGTTCACATCTTCTTTTAATCCAGCTTTATCTTCTTCTTTGGACAGCATTTCTATTTGAAGCTTCATTCTTGTAAGAGGAGTTCTTAAGTCATGACTTACTCCTGCTAGCATGTCAGTTCTTTGTTCAATGTGTAGTCTTATTCTTTCTCTCATATCTAAGAATGCATGAGTTACATGTCTAACCTCATCTGCACCTGAAGGTTTTAATGGAAAAAACGTATCTCCTTTACCAAATGCATCAGCTGCATTAGACAATTCTTTTAAAGGACTTATTTGTTTTCGTAAGAAAAAAATTGCAAGCCCAAGTAAAAAAAATGAAGATAATACCATAACGGCTATAAAAATATAAGTAGTAGAACTATAAAGCCTTTTTTTAGAAAACTCAGCTAATAAGATTTTGTCTGGTAGCTGAACTAAAATAGTAACTTTATTTATTTTTTTATCAGTCCTAAAAGTATGAGGAAATTTTATTCTTTCTCTTAAAGATCTGGATAAAGCTTTATCTAGTCTGGATTTTACAGGATGAATCAATTCTTCTAAAGAAAGCTTAGAATTAGGAATAATTGTTAATTTAGCACCAAAATATTTGTTAGAATTATTAAATATTTCTTCTTCTAGTTCTTCAGAAGTAGCTTCAATAATTTGTTCAGAAATTAATGCAATTTCTCCTGCTACAGATAAAACTAATCTTCTTCCTACATCATCCCAGTGTCTTTCAAAAAAAAAATAACCTACAAATAATTGTAGTAATATAAGAGGAAGGCCGACTATAAATAAGAATCTTCCGAATAAATTTTTAGGCATTATATCTCTAAGTCTCATATAATTTCCAATTATTATTGAAGTAAAGCATAACCCTCACCTCTAATTGTTAAAATATTAATAGGTCTTTTGGGGTTGTTTTCTATTTTCTTCCTTAGTCGACTAATTGTAATATCAATGCCTCTGGATTCTAAGTTTAAGTTTTTAATTAAAACATATCTATCAATAGTTTCTCCATTACCTTTTACTAAGATATTTAATAGTTCATTCTCTTTTGATGTTAAATTTATTTTTTCAGCATTCCTCCATACTATAGCTAAGCTAGAGTCATAAATAATATTACTAAACTTTATTATACTTGAATTATTAAGAGGTGTTATTTTATTTTCTTCAGTTCTACGCAGTATAGCTTTAATCCTAAGAAGTAATTCTTGAGGTTCAAAGGGCTTTCCTAAATAGTCATCTGCACCTCTTTCAAAACCTAGAATTCTATTTTTAGTATCTTTCATAGCAGAAAGCATAAGAACTGGAGTATCATAATTTTCCCTAATAAATTTTAATAAGTCTAGTCCGTTCTCTCCAGGCATCATTATATCAAGGATAATTATATCATAAGCAACTATGCTAATTTTTTTTCTTGCAGACTTTGCATTTTGAGCTGTATCTACGAAGTGATTATTATCTTTTAAAAATTTTTCTAGTAAGTTATTTAGACGCTTATCATCATCTATTACTAAAATATGTGGTGCTAAATTTATATTTTTATCTTTAATTTGCATTATAATTCTCTAAATTTAAACCATACAATAACATTATTATAGTATTATTTAACAAGTTAGAATATATTTTGCCTACATTTATATAAATAAATAGTTTTTTTTATTAAAAATAACTATAAAGAGGTGAAATTTTTAGTAATTAAATTAAATAAATATATAACAAAGAATTATGTATAATTTTATTTGCTATGGAGGGTTAGTATGGAAGACTTTAGTCAAAATGAAGGTTTTATATGGTTCGACGGAGAATTAGTAGATTGGAAGGATGCAAAAGTTCATGTTTTAACACATGGACTACATTACGCATCTTCAGTATTTGAAGGTGAGAGATGCTATGAAGGAAAAGTTTTTAGAGAAATAGAACATACTAAAAGGCTACATCATTCAGCCAATACTCTAGGATTTGAAATCCCATATAGTATTGAAGAAATATGTAAAATTAGAAAAACTGTACTAGATGCAAATAATATTAAAAATGGATATATTAGGCCTATCTCTTGGAGAGGTAGTGAGATGATGGGGATTAGCGCACAGAAGAATACTATACATTTAGCTGTAGCTGCATGGGAGTGGCCAAGTTACTATACACCAGAAGCTAGATTAAAAGGTATTAAATTAGAACTATCAAAATGGAAAAGACCAGCTCCAGACACGGCGCCAGTTTCTACAAAATCAGCAGGGTTGTACATGATATGCACGTTAGCAAAGCATGAAGCGGAACGAAATGGTTTTGAAGATGCTCTAATGTTAGACTATAGAGGGTTTATAGCTGAAACTACCAGTGCAAATATATTTTTAGTAATTAATAATGAAATACATACACCTAAAGCCGATTGTTTTTTAAATGGTATTACAAGACAAGAAGTAATTAAAATTGCATCTGAGCAAGGTATAAAACTAATTGAAAGACATATTAAGTTAGAAGAGCTTGCTATGGCTAGTGAGGTTTTTTGTACTGGAACTGCTGCTGAAATAACTCCCGTAAGCCAAATTGGAGAGCACACTTTCAAACCAGATACAATATGTAAGTTATTAATTAAAGAATATAGTAAAGCTACTGGGCAAGCTGTTACATAATTACCACTTTTTTACTGCTTCTAAATCACTATTCTTTTCCTTAACCCATTTATTACCAGTATTAGTTGCTTCTAGTTTCCAAAAAGGAGCTTTTGTTTTTAACCAATCTATTAGAAACTCACAAGCTTCTAAAGCATCTTTTCGGTGTTGAGAAAATGTAGCCACTAATACTATTTGGTCACCAGGATATAATTTTCCATACCTATGTATAATTATGCTATCAATTAATTTCCACCTATTTTTTGCCTCTAAGTTAATTTTTTCTAACATTTTTTCTGTCATTATAGGATAATGTTCTAATGTCATAGACTTAAGTTTTTTATCATAATCATCTCTAACAATACCAATAAATAAACCTACACCCCCTATATTTTTATTTTGAGAAGTAATCTTTTTGATTTCTAAGTTCACATCAAAATCATTTTCTTGAACTTTAATCATAAATTTAACCTCCTGTCATAGGAGGAAATAAAGCTATTTCATCGTTATCATCAATAGAAAAATCTAAATTAACAACTTCCATATTAACTGCACATCGAATAACAGAAATATCACTAAGTGCCTTATTATGTTTTTCACTTTTATTTTTTAAGTATTTTAATAAATCATTTACTGAAGTAATTTCATTGCTGAGAGTGATATTTTCAGACTCGACTCCAATTTGATCTCTTACCCAAGAAAAATATTTAATATGCATTCTATTAGCTCTCTATATTTTTTAATTCTTTAATGCTTATAATAACATATTTATATCCTGTATATACAGTTAAAATAGCAGTTACATAAAGAAATATAGTACCAAAGCTATAAATAGTATTTGAAAATGATATGTTTAAAGGAACTAGTGCAAGTATAAATATGGCTAAAAATTGGGAAGCAGTTTTTATTTTAGCTAAAAAAGTTACTTCTAATAAATATGATTTGTTATAATTTGATAGGGCCTCTCTTAAGCCAGATACCATCAATTCTCTTATTATGATTGCTGATACAATTATAAAATTTGCTCTAGAATCCACAATAAAAGTAATTAGTACAGTCGAAGTAAATATTTTATCAGCTATAGGATCTAGTGCTTTCCCAATAATACTGGTGGCATTATATTTTCTTGCAAGAAAGCCGTCAAGAAAATCAGTAACACCTGAATAAACTATAAGTATTAAGCAGAAAATATACAAATCAAAATAAAATAGTAGAAGCCAAAGTGGGCAGCATAATAATCTGCTTATAGTAAGTATGTTAGGAATATTATTTAATTTTATCATGTATGGTAATTTATATTATTAAGAATAATAAATACAATTATATAATAATTAATTTTTAATACTTTGGAAAAAATTAAAAATTTCTTTGGCAGAATGCAAACTAATCCCTGCAATCTTATTGAGTTCATTTATAGGTGCGTCTGAAATACCCTTTATAGAACTAAAGTGCATTAATAAAATTTTTTTTCTTTTTGCTCCAATACTTGGTATTTCACTTAATATAGATTTTTTTATTAAAGATTTTTGTTTATTTCTTTGAGATGAAATAGCAAATCTATGAGATTCATCCCTTAAACGTTGAATATAATATAGAATAGGGTCATTTTTATCTAATATTAAAGGGGCTATAAAATCTATATCTTTATTAGTATTAGGAAGGTATGCTTTAAGAGGTGAAAAATAAATCTTTTCATTTCCTGCATTTCTTTGCTTTCCTTTTGCAACACCAATTACAGTCATGTTATAAATTTTTAACTTATTTAAAACTTTGCATGCCACACTAACTTGCCCTTTTCCTCCATCTATTATAATTAAATCTGGTTTAGGAAAATTGATACTTTTAGAGTTTTCTTTAAGTTTATTAAATCTTCTCGTGAACACTTCTTCCATCATTCCATAGTCATCACCTGCTTTAAAATTATTAATATCATTTCTGATATTAAATTTTCTATATTGATTCTTTATAAAACCAGTATTACCTGCAACAACCATGACTCCAATCATGTTTGATCCGCTAAAATGAGAATTATCATATATCTCTATTCTTACAGGTGGTTTATCTAGATAAAGAGTTTTTGTTAACTCTTTTAAAATATTAGTATGGCTATTATATTCAGACAATTTTTTTGCAATAGCTTGTTTAGCTTTATTTAAACCTAAAGTAACTGCTGTTTTATTTTCACCTTTTTGAGGACATAAAATTTTTGTTTTCTTTTGATACTTCAAATAAAAGGCTTTTTCAATTAATGAATTATTATCGGGAAGATGGCTTACCAAAATAGAAGACGGTGGTATTTGGTTTACATAAAATTGAGGTATAAAAATGCCTAAAATTGAATTTAGATTATCATCTTCTGTATAATTTAAATAATGAGTTCTGCTCCCAAAGTTTTTCCCAGACCTATAGAAAAAAACTTGAATTGCAAAATAAATATTATTTTTATTGATTATATTATTTTTTAAATAGGTAATGGAAAAAACATCTGCATCTTTAATATTTCTTAAATCTGCCCCTTCAGCTTTTTGAATAAAGTTTAATGCTCTAATCCTATCTCTTAAAATTGCAGCTTCTTCATAATTAAAATTTTTTGAAGCTAATTCCATACTTTTTTCTAATTTTGGCTGTAAGTTATTATTTTTACCTAATAAAAATAATTTAGCATCTATCACAATTTTAGAATATTCAATTTTATTTATTAAATTAGCACAGGGCCCAGAGCATCTTTTTATTTGATATTGCATGCATGGCCTACTCCTATTTTTAATCTCATGATCACTGCATGTCCTTAAAGGAAAAGCTCTTTGCATAGCATTTAATGTTTTGTGTACTGCATCAACAGATGCAAAAGGACCAAAATAATCTCCTTTATTCTTAATTTTGTTACCTCTGGCTTTAATTATTTGTTGCCAATTGTGGTCATTCCTTAACAAGATATAAGGATAAGATTTATCATCACGTAATAAAATATTAAATTTTGGTTTATGCTTCTTTATCATATTTGCTTCTAATAAAAGAGCAGATGCTTCATGTTCTGTTGTAATAAGGTCAATTGAAAATATTTGCGAAACCATTCTCTGAATTCTAAGTGACATGCTAGATGGTTTAGAATAAGAGCTAATTCTTTTATAAAGATTTTTTGCTTTTCCTATATATAAAATAGTTTTATCTATATTATACATAAAATATA